>JBJTJJ010000515.1:0-3232 GCA_046095445.1 Sediminibacterium sp. | reverse complement strand
GCATTGCTTCCACCAACTCATACAGATTATTGGGGAACTGATCTGTGTCCCACCCATTCTGATAATCCCCACGATTGGCATCGATACTTCCCAATACATGAGCGTCTGCTGCTACTTGGAGTTCATGTTGAAAAGTATGTCCGGCAAGAGTTGCGTGGTTGACCTCAATATTTAATTTAAAATCATTCAGCAAATCATATTCCCGAAGAAACCCAATTACTGTAGCAGCATCGTAATCATACTGATGTTTGGAAGGTTCACAGGGTTTTGGTTCTATAAAAAAATTGCCTGTAAATCCTTGTTGTCGGGCGTAATCTTTGGACATGTGTAAAAAACGGGCAAGATGGTCCAGCTCTCTTTTCATTTGTGTATTGAGTAAACTCATATATCCTTCTCTCCCTCCCCAAAAAACATAGTTTTCTCCTCCTAATTGGATGGTAGCATTTAAAGCTGCTTTTACCTGAGCAGCGGCATAACTAACTACGGTAAAATCAGGATTTGTAGCAGCACCATTCATGTACCTGCGATGAGAAAAAAGATTGGCCGTTCCCCAAAGTAATTTCACCCCACTTTCTTGCTGCTTTTGAAGCGCATAATCAGTCAGCTGTTGCAATCTTCTCTCATTCTCCACCAGATCACTAGTAAGATCTACTATATCAACATCGTGAAAACAATAAAATGGAATTTGCAACTTGGTGATAAATTCAAAAGCTGCATCCATTTTCTCCCTGGCACGTTCAATGGGGTCGGTGTGCTGATTCCAGGGATAGAGGTGAGTGGGTTCTCCAAAAGGATCTGAACCATTTCCGACAAAACTATGCCAGTAGGCGCAGGCAAATCGGAGCCATTCTTTCATTGGTTTTCCTGCCACCACCTTATCGGCATCATACCATCGGAAAGCAAGTGGATGTTCACTGTCGGGGCCATCATACCTAACGGTATCAATTCCTTTAAAGTATTCCTTCTTGCCTGTGCTTATCTGCATACTATTGAAATTTATTTTTTATGATTGGATTTTTCCCTTGATCTGATAGTACCAGTGCTGATAAATTTCTTCCCACTGATTATTATGTGTATCGGGCTCAATTCGTTTGATCGGGGTGGAAGGCATGGTCAATTGATTGTCTTCTTTTCCATAACCGCTTCCTTTTGCTGCACCTCTGGCTGCCCCTTCACTCCCGCTGGTATCAAACAACTCTAAAGGTGTTTGGGTAAGTTGAACAAATGCCTCTACAAAAACATCACTCAGAAACATATTCGCAGCGCAAGCTCGGATTAATTTAGGATTTACCTGCATTTCTTTTATGATATCCAACCCGTATCGAAAAGCAAATGCAACACCTTCCTGCGCTGCTCGGAACAGATGGGCCGGCGTATGTCTGTTGAAGTCAATATTTTGCAGGTGAGCATGCAAAAGCCGGTTGCCCAATATTCTCTCAGCACCATTTCCAAAAGGATAAAAAAATAGTCCGTCAGCACCCGGCTGAATGGAAGCAGCTAACCTATTCATTTCATCATAATCATATCGGTTGCCTGTGATTTGACGAACCCATTTATTGAGTATTCCCGCACCGTTGATGCACATCAATAAACCAAGTCTTGATTGATCATACGAATGATTAACATGTGCAAAGCTGTTAATTCTTGCAAGTGGGTCAGTAAGTGGCTGATTAGTGACCGCATAGATAACGCCAGAAGTACCTGCTGTTGCTGCTATCTGTCCGGGTTCGAGTACACCGAGAGACCAGGCATTGTTCAGTTGGTCGCCCGCTTTGTAGGTTACCGGAATACCCGGAAGCAACTGTAATTCACGAGCTGCTTCAACTGATAAAATACCATGATCGCCAAAAACCGGTCGGATTTCAGGTATCCATTCCGGATTCCATTTATATTGTTGAAATAAATGAGGAGCAGGTTGATTTTGTTGATAGTCCCAAAATATACCTTCTGATAGTGCCGAAATAGTTGTCGTCGCTTCCCCTGTCATTCGGAAGGATATATAATCCCCCGGTAGCATGATTCGGTGAATTTGTTGAAAAATTGCAGGCTGATGTTGTTGTATCCAGGCAAGCTTGGCAGCAGTAAAATTTCCGGGCGAATTGAGCAGATGTTTATCACAATAGTTCTTACCCAATGTCTGATAGATCTGTTCCCCGGAATGAACAGATCGGCTGTCACACCATATGATACTATTGCCCAAACAGAATCCGTGTCGATCTATCAGTACCAACCCATGCATTTGATAGGCGATTCCAATACCCTTGATATCTTTTATATCATAAATTCCGGAGGCATTGGCTTGGTGCATGGCATGCCTGATATAATCCCACCAATCGAGTGGTGATTGCTCTGCCCATCCTGTTTGTGTTGAAAGAATGGGTGCTTCTTCATTTGGGTACTGTACGGTTACAAGAGAGCGTTGATTTCCTGCATCCCAAACAGTCAATTTTACTGCAGAAGTACCGAGATCAATGCCTAAATACAACATAGTGAAGTTAATTAATTCCGAATTTAACTAATTATATGGAAAGAACTATCAATCTTACTTCGCTGAACGCTTTGCCGGTACATGAAGAGCCAATAATAAAAATAACGCAAGTGAGGTTTGCGATTGTTGGGATATACCACAACTTATTAGTAGCACTTGTTAAAAAATAAAGAGACCGGATATACGTTAGAACAATAGTCCGGATGATTCCCAAACATGCAGTATTTTAATTAGTATATGAGAAGAACTTTTTTACTTTTTGTATTCACCATACCCTTTACGCTGACTGCACAATACAGTAATAGCCAGCGCAAAACAACTACCAGACAGCCCCTGATTAATCAGCGATATACATCGAACCCGGCAGTTCGCCTATTCAATGAAAAAACATATATCTATTGCACACAGGATCTTGATGTGGGCATATCACCCAACAAGTTTGGCGATCATTTTGCCATGAGAGATTTGTGGGTATACACCCTAAGTGAAATCAATGGCAGTGCAAAAGAAATTGGTCCCGTATTGGATATCAAACAAATTCCATGGGGAAGTCGTCAATTGGGTGCCCCGGATATTGCATACAATAGAGGAAAGTATTATCTCTACTACTCACTAAAAGACAAGAACGATATTTTTCGCATAGGGGTTGCGATTGCTGATTCTATTACAGGCCCCTTTTTGCCGGAAAAAAATCCTATTGCCAGGGCATATAGTACAGATCCCTGCGTTTTTCGGGACGATGAT
>JBJTJJ010000514.1:0-1971 GCA_046095445.1 Sediminibacterium sp. | reverse complement strand
TTTCGCAAAGAATCACTCGACGAGCAGCTTAGAAAGATAGAAGAAGGTAGATTATTATTCAGGATGCCCAATTTTGAGATGCCCGAAGAGAACAAGGCATTGCTGGGCGTAGCAACAGAAAAAGATGAAAAAGGAGCGCGCATTGTGGAAATCAATCCCGGTACCCCCGCTGAAAAATGCGGTCTCCAAAAAGATGACATCATCACTGCGATCAATGGATACAACATTAGTAATCCTGAAAATCTCTACAATGAAGTAGGTAAATACCAGCCGGAAGATAAAATCAAGATTGACTACCTCCGGAATGGTGAAGCCAAAACGACCAACGCCAAGTTGGCCCCCAATTTATCTGCCGAGAGAAGAATGCCCGAAAGATTACAAGATTTAAATCTGCCATTTTTACGCGACGGTGTATTTTGGGATCTTTTAGATCGCACCGGAGGCCCCAAACCCAATCTGGGTCTGACCTTAACAGATACTGAAAAAGGACGAGGAGTTCAAGTAGAAGGCGTAAAAGAAAATACACCGGCAGCTAAAGCCGGCTTGCAAAAAAATGATTTGTTACTTAGTATCAATGGCAAAGAATTAAAAGATGTTAATGATATAAGAAAGCTTAAATCCAGCATTCAAGAGGGAGATACCTGGAAGATGGTATTCGAAAGATCCGGCAAGAAAATGGAAACGGATATGAATTTCCCTAAAAAACTAAAGACGGCAGAGCTTTAATACATCGCTGTTTTTTCAACAATAAATCGAAGGGTATGTCTGAATGGCATACCCTTCCTTTTTTGATACCATACAATGTAGAGAGAGATGCAGCGTTTATATAGTGAACCCATTTTGACTAACGAACTTACCCGACACTTTATGAAAAAGAATATCGGCCTACTTCTTCTGACGCTCGCATCGTACTTAAATAGTTCTGCTCAGGTATACCTGAAAAAAGAACCACTGGCACATACCTACTCTATCGTGGCCAGGGATGAAAAAACAGGTGATATGGCTGTGGCCGTACAAAGCCATTGGTTCAGTGTTGGAACCCTGGTTCCCTGGGCTGAAGCAGGCGTGGGCGTTGTTGCCACCCAATCATTCGTTAATAAATCCTATGGTCCGCAGGCGCTTTCCATGCTGCGCAAGGGATATACACCTCAGCAAGCAATGGACAGTCTTTTGAAAATAGACAGTTCCCGTGAAATGAGACAGGTTGCCATACTGGATACGAAAGGAAACATAGCCGTTCACACAGGGTCTAAATGTATTCAGGTAGCCAAGCACATCAAGGGAAGAAACTTCAGTATGCAGAGCAATATGATGTTAGGAGACTCGGTTTGTGAATACATGAAAAAGGCATTTGAATTAAGCGAACAATTGCCCTTTGTGGAACGAATTTTACTTGCATTGGAAGCCGCAGAAGCAGCAGGAGGTGATATCCGCGGGATGCAGTCCGCTGCAATCCTGGTAATTCCAGGCCGCATCATGCTCCCCTGGGACAAAACGCTCGTTGATCTGAGAGTAGACGATGCTACCAAGCCCCTGGAAGAATTACGTCGACTCTATAACATGCAATTGGCTTACGACCACATGAATAGTGGAGACCTCGCGTACGAAAAATTAAATAATTTGAACCTGGCTCCGGAAAAGAAAGACATAACAGAAGCCATGAATGAATACAATGCAGCCATGCAATTATTTCCAGACAACCTCGAGATGCAATTCTGGACGGCTGTGACTCTTTGTAACAACAAGCAACTTACAAAAGCGCTTCCTATGTTTAAAAAAATATTCGTGCGTGATAAAAAATGGAAAGAGCTACTCCGTCGTCTGGAACCTGTTGGGATGATCTCGCTTTCGAAAGAGGACATGCAGAAAGTAATGGCTTTATGATTATTGGATTGTTTTAATTGTTTTTTCCCTGCGAGTGAGTCAGGTTGGCTAATTTTGCCCGAATGAAAGAATCCCCGGTATATGAGG
>JBJTJJ010000513.1:0-1246 GCA_046095445.1 Sediminibacterium sp. | reverse complement strand
ACCGGAAGACATCACTGACGTGCTGTTAACACACTTGCATTTTGATCATTGTGGGGGTGCCATCCTACGAAAAGAAGACCGCCTGGTCACTGCTTTTCCCAACGCTACTTACTGGAGCAATCCGTTGCATTGGGATTGGGCAGTACATCCCAATGAAAGAGAAAAAGCCTCTTTTTTGAAAGAGAATATTTTGCCTATCCATGAATCCGGACAGCTTCAATTGATTGAAATTCCGGAACCGGACATGAACCCGAAGGAACGGCTGGCGGAAGTTTCTTTTTCAGAAAATATATCCCTGCGCATCGTTCATGGACACACCAGGGCTATGATGTTACCGCAGATTCGGTGCAACGGAAAAACCATGGTGTACATGGCAGACCTGCTTCCCTCCACTCACCATATCGGTCTCCCCTACATCATGGGATATGATCTGTTCCCCTACACCACCTTACAGGAAAAAAAAGTTTTTCTTCGGGAAGCTTTGGATAACAACTACTGGCTATTTTTCGAGCACGACATTCAAACGATGTGTTGCAATTTACAATCTACTGAAAAGGGAATACGCAAACATCAACAAGGAACCATCGATGATTGGCTGCTATCCTGAAATCAATCCCGTAGTCTAATCAGGGAACTCAGCGGGTACCGCAGATTACTATACCCCATCATATCTGCTTTGATGCTACCGACAACTATCGGACTTTCCACCCGAAGAGGAACGTGGTTATTATCATCACTCACCCAAACAGTCATTTTCTCTCCTCCCTCAAACAGCGTTCCTTTTACGAGCAATGGCTTGAATTTAATAGCATTGAAAGTGCCATATTTGGTTTTGATCACTTCTTTTCCCAGGTACTTGATGTACAAATTAAAAACCTCATTATCGAGAAACATCGCAAACGGAATTTTATCTCCTGTCTCGTATTTGTTGAAGTTAATGTTGCGCGCATAGTAAATGGTGCTGAGCACATCTTGTATACAGTTAGGAATCGTATAGGTTTTTTCTGTCGTGGTGGCAGTATGAGTTTGGTGGTTGAAAGTGATGAACTCGTACTTCTTAAAACTTCCTTCCTGAATATCACGAATGAACTGTAGGGGTTGAAGTGTGCAGGTATCTACAATTGACTCATAGCTGTCGCGCACTTTAAAAATCCAGTCATAACCGGAATTACTGGTACCGGTACCGACAAACTGATAAGCCGGCTTTTGCTGGTGATTAACTGCTTTCACTGAAAAACTGGCATTG
>JBJTJJ010000512.1:0-3711 GCA_046095445.1 Sediminibacterium sp. | reverse complement strand
ATATATTCCTGTAATTCCACCGGAATTGCGCCCGCTCGTTCCCCTGGATGGTGGTCGTTTTGCCAGCTCCGATTTGAATGATATGTATCGACGCGTAATCATCCGCAATAATCGGTTGAAGCGTTTGCTCGAGATCAAAGCCCCCGAGGTGATTCTGCGCAACGAAAAAAGAATGTTACAGGAAGCGATTGACTCCCTGTTTGATAATAGCCGTAAATCCAATGCCGTTAAAGCGGAAGGTGGACGTGCCCTGAAATCTCTTTCAGATGTACTGAAAGGAAAGCAAGGTCGTTTCCGTCAAAACCTGTTGGGTAAGCGGGTGGACTACTCCGGTCGTTCTGTAATCGTGGTGGGTCCGGAATTGAAAATCCATGAGTGCGGTCTGCCGAAAGATATGGCTGCTGAATTGTTCAAGCCATTTGTTATCCGCAAGTTGATCGAGCGCGGCATTGTTAAAACAGTGAAATCTGCCAAGAAACTGGTAGATCGCAAGGAAGCAGTTATTTGGGATATCCTGGAAAATATTCTGAAGGGTCACCCCGTATTGCTGAACCGTGCCCCAACACTGCACCGTTTGTCCATTCAGGCATTCCAGCCCAAACTGGTAGAAGGTAAAGCTATACAACTACACCCGCTGGTTACTTCTTCCTTCAACGCCGACTTCGACGGTGACCAGATGGCCGTTCACGTGCCATTGAGCAGTGCTGCCATACTTGAAGCGCAATTGTTGATGTTGTCATCTCACAACATCCTCAACCCGCAAAACGGAACACCTATCACCCTTCCTTCTCAGGACATGGTACTGGGTCTCTATTATATTTCCAAAGGCAAGAAATCTACTGACAAAGAAGTGGTGATAGGCCAGGGAATGGCTTTTTACAGCATGGAGGAAGTAATGATTGCCTACAATGAAAACAGGGTAGATCTGCACGCCAACATCAAACTCAACACGCCGGTACGTGAAAACGGAAAGTTGGTGAAGAAATTAATCGATACCACAGTAGGTCGTGTATTGTTCAATCAATTTGTTCCTGAAGAAGTTGGATTTGTGAATGCTTTGCTGACCAAGAAGAGTCTCCGTGAAATCATCGGAGAGATCATCAAGATCACCAACGTTCCCAAAACAGCCCGCTTCCTCGACGATATCAAGACACTTGGATTCCGTATGGCATTCAAGGGTGGTCTTTCCTTCAGTGTGAATGACCTCATCGTTCCTGAAATTAGAAATGAACTCCTCAACTCAGCAAAAGCTGAAGTAGATGAGGTGTGGGAAAGTTATAACATGGGTCTTATCACCAACAACGAGCGTTACAACCAGGTTATTGACATCTGGGGTCGTGTTGACATGAAAATTACAGAGAGTCTTATTCGTGAAATGACCACTGATAAGCAGGGATTCAACTCTGTATTCATGATGCTGGATTCCGGAGCCCGTGGTAGTAAGACACAGGTAAAACAGCTGGTTGGTATCCGCGGTCTGATGGCTAAACCCCGTAAGAGCGGAAGCACAGGTAGTGAAGTAATTGAAAATCCGATCTTGTCTAACTTTAAAGGAGGACTGAACGTATTGGATTACTTTATCTCTACCCACGGTGCCCGTAAGGGTCTGGCAGATACGGCCTTGAAAACTGCCGATGCCGGTTATCTCACCCGTCGTCTGGTAGACGTATCACAGGATGTGGTGATTGGTGAAGAGGATTGTGGTACACTGCGTGGTATTGCCATGACTGCTCTGAAAGACAATGAAGATGTTATCGAGCCACTGAGTGATCGTATTGAAGGAAGAACTTCACTGCACGATGTATATCACCCGATCACGGATGAACTGATTATCTCTGCGGGTGAAGAAATCACTTTCGAAGAATCCAAGAAAGTGGAAGATGCAGGTATAGAAACTGTAGAAATACGCTCCGTACTTACTTGCGAAAGCAAGCGAGGTGTGTGTGTGAAGTGCTATGGTCGCAATCTGGCAACAGGTTACATGGCACAAAGAGGTGATGCTGTTGGTATCATCGCTGCACAGTCCATCGGTGAACCCGGTACACAGTTGACACTCCGTACTTTCCACGTGGGTGGTGTGGCAGGATCTGCTTCTATTGAATCTTCATTGGCAGCGAAATTTGACGGAACCATTCAATTCGATGGTCTGCGTACAGTAGATGCCCTGAATAATGAAGGCAAGAAAATAAAAGTAGTCATCGGGCGTACGGGTGAGGTTCGTATCATGGATATGAAGAACGATCGTCTGATGATCACCAATAACGTTCCTTATGGCTCAATACTGAGCGTAAAAGATGGAGCTACTGTGAAGAAGGGTGATGTGATTTGTACCTGGGATCCATTTAACAACGTTATCATCGCAGAGATCAATGGTAGCATCAAATTCGAAAACATCATTGAAGGTATCACCTACCGTGATGAGTCGGATGAGCAAACAGGTCACCGCGAGAAAGTTGTAATAGAAACCAAAGACAAAACACGTATCCCCACTTTGATTGTTGGCAACGGAAAAGATGCCAAGCACTATAACCTGCCTGTTGGATCACATATCGTGGTGGAAGAAGGCGATGAAGTGAAAGCAGGTCAGGTACTGGTGAAGATCCCACGTATCCTGGGTAAACTCAGAGATATTACAGGAGGTCTGCCTCGTGTTACCGAATTATTCGAAGCCAGAAATCCGGGTAACCCTGCCATTGTTTGCGAAATCGATGGTGTGGTATCTTTCGGCGGCGTGAAAAGAGGTAACAGAGAAATCACCGTAGAATCTAAAGATGGCATGGTGAAGAAATATCTTGTACCGTTGACCCGACAGATCCTGGTTCAGGACGGAGACTTTGTGAAAGCCGGTACTCCGATGTCAGATGGACAAGTAGCGCCTTCCGACATTCTCTCTATCAAAGGACCTTATGCGGTGCAGGAATATGTGGTGAATGAAATACAGGAAGTATATCGTTTACAAGGGGTACGTATCAATGATAAACACATTGAAGTAATCGTTCGTCAGATGATGAAGAAGGTGGAAATCGTTGATGCCGGGGATACCAAATTCCTGGAGGAGGACCTCGAAGATCGCTTTGACTTTATTGAAGAGAACGACCGTATCTACGATAAAAAAGTAGTGACCGATCCGGGAGATAGTACCAAGTTGAAAGCCGGTCAGATCACCACCCTGCGTGAGTTGAGAGAAGAAAATTCCATCCTTCGCCGCAGTGATAAAAAACTCGTAGAAGTTCGTGATGCACATCCTGCAACTGCCAAACCGGTATTGTTAGGTATCACCAAAGCATCACTGGGTGTTCAGAGCTGGATTTCAGCCGCTTCTTTCCAGGAGACAACCAAGGTACTCAGCCAGGCAGCTATTCAGGGCAAGGCAGACCTCATGTTGGGACTGAAGGAGAACGTGATCACAGGTCATTTGATTCCTGCCGGTACCGGTCTGAAAGAGTTCGATAACCTGATTGTGGGTAGTAAAGAAGAATATGAAGTGCTGACCACTACCCGTGAGGCCATGAGCTTTGACGAGGAAGAATAATTGAAACTGAAATACTTAGCCAATAAAGGCAGTGGGTTGTTCCTGCTGCCTTTTTTTCATCGAACAAGTGAGCAAGAGGAGTCATTTTTTCGGCAAATAGTGTATTTTGCAGGCAATTCAAATAACCATCTTTACACCTCTTTACATGAAAAACACCAACTCTATCATACAGGCAGTAT
>JBJTJJ010000511.1:0-8310 GCA_046095445.1 Sediminibacterium sp. | reverse complement strand
CAGGAGATAAATATTAATTTTGATAGTTGAACTGGCGGGTGAACGACAACCAAAATTGGCCCTATTTCTTTACTTTTTTTACAATTCAATGAAAAGACTGATCATATGCCTATGCGGCATTATATTTTTTACAGGATGTTCCAATAACCAGGCATACCAAGAGTTTCTCCATCATCCTGATTTATACAGCCAGACTGTTCATGAATTGAATACCGTTGTAATGGGGAATAACTTCCCACCCATGGTGGCTTCCCGCAACTATGCTTACGCAGCCGTCGCTGCTTACGAAGTAATTGCAGCCGGCTATCCCGATCAATATCAATCACTCGTAGGTCAGCTCAATGGATTACAATCAATGCCTGTACTGCCTTCCGGAACAGATGTTGATTATCCACTCGCTGCCTTACTTGCCTATATAAAAGTGGGAGAAGCAGTTACTTTTCCGGAAGGAAGCATGCAAAACTATCGCGATAGCATATTGAGTCTGGCCAGATCTAAGGGACTTCCCAAAAAAGTGGAGAAGGCCTCCCGCGAACTGGCAGACAGCATTTCTGTGGGCATCATTCGCTGGAGCAGAAAAGATAATTATCTGGAAACACGCGGAGCAGAGAAGTATTCAGTAAAGGATATTCCCGGCAGATGGATTCCAACACCACCGATGTATGCCTCTGCAGTTGAACCGCACTGGCAAGACATCAGACCCATGGTAATCGATAGTTCAGGTTTATTTTGTCCTCCACCCCCTCCGGCTTTTGACATCAAGGATACCAAAAGTGTTTACTACCAGGAGGTGATGAAAATTAAAAATGCTGTGGATAGTCTCACCCCCGAACAGCGCCATATTGCTGAATTCTGGGATGACAATCCTTTTAAAATGAATGTCATAGGTCACGTGATGTTTGGCAGTAAAAAATTCTCTCCTCCAGGCCATTGGATGGGGGTAATTGGCATTGCAGCTAAAAAGGCAAAGTTTGATTTTCCCGCTACTGTCTACGCATACGCAGTTACCAGTATTTCTTTGTTTGATGCCTTTATTCAGTGCTGGCATGTGAAATACAAATACAATACAGTGAGACCGGAAACTGTTATCAACAAATATTTTGACATGAATTGGCGGCCCTACCTGCAAACACCCGCCTTTCCTGAATATACCTGCGGTCACTCGACTATTTCTTCTTCTGCCGCAGAAGCACTTACCAGTGTATTCGGAGATAATTTTTCTTATACCGATTCAACAGAGTTGGAATTTGGAATTGCCAATAGAAGTTTCACTTCTTTTCGGTCCGCAGCTATAGAAAATAATTGGGCAAGGTTTTATGGCGGATTACATTTTCATAACTCTTGTATCACCAGCACAGAAATTGGGAAGAATGTGGGTCAACTCATTGTGGGTCGGCTCAAGATGAAGAAGAAGCCCTGATAAGTATCAATTGAAACTAACTTTATTGTACTTCAAGTATATGGAATGAATAGGGTTCCATGATCAGGTATTCATGATCAGGTCCAGTTTCGATTTTCCTGCCTGACCAATGGTCATAAAGTTGTTTAATTGTTCTGCCCGACTCCCTGAAAGCATACCAGGTCAGGTAAGAAGTTGTCGAACCATAGTTGAACAAGCAATAAATAGTTTGACCGGGTATTTCGCGCATGAATCCTGCCACATGAATGTTATGTGGAGTCAGCCAGCGAATGTTGCCGAGATCGGCCAATGCGGGCAATTTTTTTCTTATCCGAATCAGCTGTTGAGTTGCCTTGAAAATTTCCTGTCCATCCGCATTGCTACCTTTTTCCCATATTTCCCAGTTGATGAGCGGGCGGTGCATCCATCTGTTGTCATAACTTTTTCCGGGATCACTCAGGTAACTATAGTCATTCACCAATCCCTGTTCATCTCCGTAAAATAAGATAGGTATGCCACCCAGCATGAAGCTGTTGGCTTGCATCAACATGATTTTTCGAATAGCAATGGATCGGGCGGAAGATGAATTGTCTTTTTGTGCTTTTTCAAGCCCGCATAGTGAGGCCAGCGATCCGCTGATGCGGGCATCCTGTGTTTTCGGGTTTACCGAGAAGAGAGCTCCGGTGGCGGGGGAATCCGGATATGCTCCGGAATAGTATTCTTTTAAAAATTTTCTATGGGCATAGGGTTGGAAGCCGGCAGATGCAATCATGCTATCGTCATATCCCAGTCCTATATCATCATGACATCGGGTATAGGTAATCCAGGAACTGCCTATTGGTTTTTGTGCCAGCAGGGGTTGTGCTGCCAGCATGATGCGGGTATCGCCGGTAGCGAGTGCATCCCATTGCAATGCCATTTGTGTAGCATTATAGGCAAAATCACATTCTCTTCCCGTGAAGAGTCCCTGACCAAAGTATTTCATGATTTCAGCAGGAGCAACAATTGCTTCTCCCAGCAGGGCCACACCCGGTGCTGCCGCCTCCAAACACTGTTTCAATAGACAAAGTAACGTGTGTGCTTCCTGCAAATTCTGACAGGTAGTGCCGATTTTTTTCCAAATGAAGGCAGGGGCATCAATTCTGACAATGTCTACGCCCAGGTTGGCATAAAAGAAAAGATTGTCCAGCATAGCGTTGAAAACTGCCGGATTGGTATAGTTCAGATCCCACTGATACTGATGGAAGACAGTCATCACCCATTGCCTGCATTCTTTGATGTAGGTAAAATTTCCCGGAGAACTTTCGGGAAAAATTTCCGGCATGGTTGCATCCAATTGGTCCGGTACTTGCCTGTCATCATACATGTAATAAAAATCACGATATACAGGATCGCCGGCTTTTGCCTTCAATGCCCATTCATGGTGATGAGAAGTATGATTCAAAACAAAGTCCAGCATCAAATACATTCCCTTTTCTTCCATTTCCAATTTTAGGGCTTGCAGATCTTCCAGCTTTCCAAATCGCGGATCGATTTTTCTAAAATCAGATACAGCATAACCGCCATCGCTTTCACCTAAAGGACTTTCAAATATGGGCATCAGGTGAAGAAAATTAACTCCCAGATCGTTGAGGTAATCGAGTCGTTGACCAACGCCTTCAATATTTTCGGCAAAGCGATCCACATACAAACTCATACCAACTATTTCCTGGCTGAGGTGCCAGTTCCCTTTATTTAATTTTTCCTGATCACTTTTTTTTAATGCCTCTCTTCTTGCCTGATGGGCTTGAACAATGGTACTGATGAGCTTTTTGAATTGCTCCTCTGCTTGAGGATGGTTCCCATAAATGGATAGAAATAAAGACTCAATGGCCGCCGCATTGGCAATCAGCCGGGTATAAAAGGCCTGATAGTCGGCATCTTTTTCGACAACCAGTTGATTCGCAATTTCTGCAATTTGTGCGTGTAGAGAATGTTGGTACACAGTAATTGGTTCTATTGAAGTATCTGTTGATTTAAATGTCGGAATGCTTCCATAGCACCCAGGAACTCACAGGTTCTGGCCCCTGCTTTGTTGGCTTTTGCAACAATTGATTTCCATTCGTGGAAACTTAATTGTCTGCGGGCCTCTGCAGGATATTGGCTCAATTGAAAGAGTACTGCTCCGACAAATGCATCTCCAGCGCCTGTAGTGTCAACCGGCTGTACTGAAATACTGGGTACAATGGCGTTTTCTCCCTGCTTACTTACCAGTGTTCCTTCCTTCCCCAATGTGATAGCAAAAACTGCATTTGATATAGCAGACAGTTGTTGTGCAGCCGTGATCAGATCATGGGTTTCTGTTATCAGCATGGCTTCTTCATCACTTACTTTAAAAAAATCACAGTGTTGAAGGAAGTACCTACTTTGTTCGATGAAAGAGGTGGTGCCCTCAGGGAAAAGCAGGTGTCTGTAATTGGGGTCAAAACTTGTAAATACATTTTGTTCACGTGCCTTTTCCAATAAATCTATATAAGACAATTGCAGCGGTCCGGGAAGGAAAGCGGTAGCCGAGCCAAAGTGAATGATAGAATCCTGTGATATAGTCAGGTCCTGTAAGTCTTCCCGACTCAAACGGCCATCAGCTCCTCTGTTGAAAACGAAGTCGCGCTCACCGTTCTCCATTAGCGAAACGAAGGCAAGGGTAGTAAAATAGGTGCGGTCTGTCAGCAGCCAACGGGTATCTACGCCAAACTCATCTAATACATTTCTGAGATGTTTACCAAAAGGGTCATTGCCTACTTTGGCTGCGATGCAAACTTCCCCCCCCAATGCTGCGATGGCTGCTGCTACGTTCGTCGGTGCGCCGCCGGCTTTTTTCAAAAAGTGATTGCCCTCCGATAAAGCCGTTCCTTTATCAGTGCAAATCATGTCAATCAGGGCTTCACCAATACAGATTATACTCATGGCTGTTGATTAAGAAGAAAGCTCAAAGTTATCAATGCCCTCCTGCTCCGGCAACTGAATTTAATTCCTCCTCAGTAGGATTGGTCGCTTGGATGAAAATCGTCGCAATCGCAGCTATCAGTAATAAGACACCGGCAAAGGAAATTGCATTGCGGGGGTCGTTGCCCAGGAAGTTTTTGAGGATATAGCCAAAGGTGGTGGTTTGGATAATCATGGGAACGACAATCATCATATTGATGATGCCCATATAAACTCCATACCTTTCTTTGGGAATATCATGCACCACCATGAGATATGGAACACCCATCATACTGGCCCAGGCAATTCCAAAAGCGGTTACGGGTAACAACAATAAGTTGGGGTCATTCATTAGAGGATATGCCAGAAGCCCTATGCCCGCTATCACCAGGCAAATCAGGTGCACAAATTTGGGGGTATATTTTTTAGCGAGATAAACCAATCCAAATGCAGACAAAAAAGTTACAATATTCGACCAGCCACTGACCAGTCCGGCCCAGGATACGGCTTCTTTGTAGGCAGCGGGATTGCTGGCAGGTGTTGCATTCCAGACACTGAGGGCAATGCTTTTAGAAGTATTCTGCCAATAGCAGAACAATGCATACCACTGAAAGAGATACACCAATGCCAGTTGCCACATTACCTTGGGCATGTGCCTGAGGGCAGCAGCGATCTCAATAAAAGGTGTAAAAATGTTGAGCTTCTCTTTTTTTAGAGCCGCCAATTCTTCTTCTGTTGGTGGTATCTCAGGGGTGGTGCTGATGGACCAGCCAACAGATGTGATCGAACAAATCGATCCTAGAAAAAAGGAGGCGAAGACCCAATAGGGGATCTTTCCATGCGACTGTTGCAGGAAATCCATTTTCTGGAAAAAGTACAAAGACAAATTAGCCAAGGTGATTCCCAAGCCTGTAAAAAAGCTTTGTGTTAAAAATCCGGTAGGCATCTGACTGGCGGGTAGCTTATCAGCAATAAAAGCCCTGTAGGGTTCCATGGCCGTATTATTGGCTGCATCTAAAACCCAAAGCAATCCTGCAGCCATCCAAAGTGTACTACTGAATGGGTAGATGAACAAACAAAGACTACAAAAGAGCGCACCAATAAAAAAATAGGGTTTGCGCCTGCCCCACCTGGGATGCCAGGTTTTGTCACTCAGCGCTCCAATGATCGGTTGAATCAGGAGTCCGGTTACCGGACCCGCCAGGTTGAGTAACGGAATCTCTTCCGGCTGCGCCCCTAGAAAATCATAGATAGGGTTAATCGCAGTTTGTTGTAAGCCAAAACTGTACTGGATACCAAAGAATCCCACATTCATGTTGATGATCTGGAGGAAGCTAAGCCGTGGTTTGAAACTCATGGGTTTAAAAAATTGAGTCACTCTAAAATAGGGATTAATCACATAAAACAGGGAGATTGTTTCGTCCATACAGAAATTAAGTTCCAAATGGAAAAGGGGACAGAGAAATTGGTATTTTATTACGGGAAGCCTTTGTGTTGTTAGTGAGGGTTCTGGGGAGCTTGCAATGAATGTAGTATCTTTCACATGCGAAACAGTTGCTATGAAAAAGATAACTATTCTACTCCTCGGATGCTTTTCCTTGCTGTTTGCTTCTGGTCAAACTGGAAGAATATCACTGGATTCATCAGTACAACGCTTACATCGTGCTATGTTAGTTGGTGATGGACAACAGCTAGATCAACTAACTTCCGATAGTCTCACCTATGGTCATTCAGGAGGCAAGATTGAGGATAAGCAATCTTTCATACAACATCTTGTGAGCGGAGAATCTGATTTTCTACAATTAGATGTATCAGACCAGCAATCAACTATAGTAAAAAATGTAGCATGGGTGCGTTTGAACATGGCTGCAGAAATCATCGATAACGGCAACAGGATGAATGTGAAACTTAAAATCTTGTATGTGTGGTTACTTCAAAAAGGTCAATGGAAATTGCTGGCTCGACAAGCCGTAAAAATGGTGCCTTGACGAAAATACGTGCTGAACAATTTCAGTTGGTAAGAAATATTTCTAACTATGCAGGATAAGAATCATCAAATGCCTCAGGAAAAGCACAATTACCTGGCCATCCATCCAATGGACAATGTGCTGGTGGCATTGCAGGATTTATCTGCCGGCTCAGTAATCACCCACCAGGGAATTACCATTACACTGCTGGAGAAAATTCCATCCAAGCATAAATTCTTCCTCCAGAATATGCCCGAGGGGAACCCTGTGATTATGTATGGTGTGCTGGTGGGAAAAACCTTGCAAGCTCTACACCAAGGCAGTTTGATGACTGTGAGCAATACAGCACATGCTGCTGCACCCTACGGGTGGAAAGGGGAAGCCAACCAATGGCTACCACCCGATGTCACCCGGTTTGTCAACAGAACCTTTTCGGGCTACCATCGCTCAGATGGAAAAGTGGGAACTGCTAATTACTGGATATTCATTCCTACGGTTTTTTGTGAAAACAGAAACTTGGATGTGATTCGGGAAGCACTTCATGACCAATTGGGGTATTCAGTTACACATCCCTATCAACAACAAACCAGGCAGCTGATCAATCACTTCATTCAAGAGGGAAACATAGATGATTTCGAGTTGACACCCGTCATTCCTTCCGATAAAAAGGTATCACGGCTGTTTAAAAATATCGATGGCATCAAATTTCTCAACCACCAGGGTGGCTGCGGTGGAACGCGGCAAGATGCTGCTACCCTTAGTTCACTGCTGGCTGCTTATGCAGACCATCCCAACGTTGGAGGAATAACTCTATTAAGTCTGGGTTGTCAACACCTGCAGGTAGATCAACTGCTTTCCGATATACAAAAAAGAAATCCTGCATTTGATAAGCCCTTACTTGTTTTTGAGCAGCAGCAATCGCTTAGCGAAGAGCAATTAATTGGGGATGCTATTATGGCAACCTTCAAAGGATTAATTTCCATTAATCAAATAGAAAGAAAGCCGGCTCCGCTCAGTCACCTTTGCATCGGTGTGAAGTGCGGGGGAAGCGATGGCTTTAGTGGAATTTCAGCCAATCCTGCTGTTGGTTATTGTGCTGATTTATTGGTTGCCTTAGGTGGAAAGGTATTGCTAGCAGAGTTTCCGGAACTATGTGGAGCAGAACAACAATTGATAGACCGTACCATCGAAAAGTCCCATGCTGAAAAATTCATTCAATTGATGGAGGGATACAACCGAGCGGCTGAAAGGGTAGGCTCCGGTTTTGATATGAATCCCTCCCCGGGTAATATACGTGATGGATTGATTACTGATGCTATGAAGAGCAATGGTGCTGCATTGAAAGGCGGAACATCTCCGGTAGTAGACGTACTTGATTATACTGAACCCGCTACCAGACCCGGTCTTAGTTTGGTTTGCACGCCCGGGAATGATGTAGAAGCAACTACCGGCAAAGCCGCAAGTGGGGCTACGTTGATTTTATTTACTACTGGACTAGGAACCCCAACGGGCAATCCGGTTTGTCCTACGATTAAAATTTCTACCCATACAGCATTGGCGAGGCGAATGGCCGATTTGATTGATATAGATACGGGTGGAATCATTAGTGGAGAAAAGACCATACAGCAAATGGGGGAGGAGATGTTAGAATTTTGCATACAGGTTGCCAGCGGCAACATTATTCCCAAAGCAGTGTTATTGAATCAGGATGATTTTATTCCCTGGAAGCGGGGTGTTAGTCTTTGATTGACGACTCCGGGAAACTTTGCATATGCGAATAGTGACAGGAATTATTTTTTACTGGATGATCAGTACTTTTTCTGTTTCCGCCCAACAGCAGGCAGTTATATCCGTTGTTGATTTACCTGCTGAGAAGAAAGTTGTTGTAAAAGTGAATGAACAGATGTTTACTCAACTTTTGTACGCAGACTCACTCACAAAGCCGATATTATTTCCCATCCGGGCAACTGATGGCCTTCC
>JBJTJJ010000510.1:0-4070 GCA_046095445.1 Sediminibacterium sp. | reverse complement strand
AAAATACACCACGGTTTCATCGTAGATGAGTATGGCTCTGTACAAGGCCTCATTACCCTCAATGATATATTGGAAGCCATCGTCGGCGATATTCCGCAGGAAGAGGACAAAGACTTTGAAATTACCCGCCGGCAGGATGGTACCTACCTCATCGACGCGCAAATACCATTTTACGATTTTCTAGACCAGTTCGATAAAACAGAATGGATGATGGAAGGTGATCAGGAATTTGATACCCTGGCGGGATTCATTATCCACGAATTGAGAAAAATTCCATCTACCGGAGATTCACTTACCTGGAAAATATTTGAAATGGAAATAGTGGATATGGATCGCCACCGGATTGATAAGGTACTCGTCAAGGTAAACGAAACCGAAGGAGATTAGAAGTTAAATAGCAATTTATTTTCAGGGTAATCTAGTTTCCTGCTCCATTCTTTATCCCCCTTTTTCACGTGAAAGATATTGGTCTGCAGGTTAACAAAATCATATAACAGGTTGCAATCCGCTTGTAAACTTTTCATCGTCTTCACCTTGCTTACCTCCCAGTAACTCCATACACTTTCTTTTTGGATCTCGTAGCCCAGGTATTCCAATTGACAGGGCTTACCATCTATTGTCAATTGAATTTTCTCCCGTATATATTTACTTAGTTCAGCTTCTACTGCGGCTTTATTCTTCGGATGCACCAAATCGATGGTCGTATTCGTGCGCTTCCTTAATATCTGCTCCAGATCGTCCGTGAATATGCGAACGCTGACCTCAGCCGTTGCTTCGGCCTCATTGTGCGTTATTTCTATGAGTGACACATAAAATGGATGTGCGAAAGAAGTAGTCATGAACAAAATCGGCCAAATCAGTATCTTTATTGCTCGTTTCATATCTCAAAATTCACAATAAATCAGCGCACCAGCAAATGAATGATTTCAGTATGTACCTGGAAGTAGGGTTTAATCACATTGCTGATTGGCGGGGTATCGATCATATACTTTTTCTGGCAGCCCTCTGCCTGCGGTACCAATTTTCCGATTGGAAGAAATTACTGATCCTCGTCACAGCATTCACCATCGGACATTCCATCACCCTCGCTCTGAGCGTTTTCTCCTTCATCGACGTGCCGGGTGATTGGATTGAATTCCTCATCCCTATTACTATTGTTATCACTGCTGTTAGCAATCTTTTTGTGAAGAAATTCAGTTTTTCCACCAGATTCCCGGCCATTTATTTCTTTGCTCTTTTCTTTGGCTGCATCCACGGACTGGGATTCAGTAACTACCTCAAGAGTCTGCTCGGAGAAACGATGGCCGTACTACCCCGGCTATTGGCCTTCAATGTGGGACTAGAAATCGGACAAATACTCATCGTATTGTGTATTTTAATCATTTCTCTGATAGCCGTTCACCTATTTCGTTGTAACAGAAGAGAATATATTTTGTATTTTTCCGGCGTCATTAGTGCATTGGCACTTCAAATGGCTATTGAAAGAGCTTCATTTTTAATTCATTAGTATGAGAAAAATTATTTTGCTTGCTTCCTTGTTGCTGGCACAACAAAGTTTTGCCCAGTATCTGTATTACAATCCGGGTTCTAACCATGGCAATAAATTTGAACAATTGGGAACCATGTTGCCCACCCCCAACGAATACCGCACTGCGAGCGGAGCCCCGGGCCCGAAATACTGGCAACAGCGCGCTGACTACAAAATCAAGTGTACCCTCGATGAGGCCAATTTTAAATTGACTGGTTCCGAGACCATCACTTATTACAACAACTCTCCGGATGTATTGACTTACCTCTGGCTGCAGTTGGATGAAAACCAACACAGTTCAGTCAATAATGCTAACTACCAAAGCAGCAGCAACCTGAATCGTATCTATACTACCGGACAACTTGATCAGATGGCTACCGCCGGACAAGACAATGGTAATGGTGAACTGATTCAGAAAATCACCGATGCCAACGGCAAACCTCTCAGTTACCGCATCAATAAAACCATGATGCGCGTGAACCTTCCAACACCGCTCAAGCCCGGACAGCAATTTGTTTTTTCCATTGACTGGACGTATAAAATTACCAATCGCTATCAGTTCTTCGGACGCGGTGGTTACGAGATATTCTCTGAAGACAACAACGCACTGTTCACCATTACCCAGTGGTTTCCCCGCCTTTGTGTATACAGCGATTTCCAGGGCTGGCAGAACCATCAGTTTGCAGGCACGGGTGAATTTGCTTTGATTTTTGGCAATTATGATGTCCAGATCACAGCACCCGCTGATCATGTGGTAATGGCAACAGGAGAGTGCAAAAACTATCCTCAAATACTGAATTCCACCCAACTGGCCCGTTGGCAAAAAGCACAAACTGCAACTGAGCCCATAGAAATTGTTACCCTTGATGAAGCCACTAAAGCAGAAATGCAACGCAGCAAAGCCACTAAGACCTGGGTATTCACCGCTAATAATGTGCGTGACTTTGCCTGGGGCTCGAGCAGAAAATTTGTATGGGATGCCATGCCTGCCTATGTGGAAGGGAAGAAAGTAATGTGCATGAGTGCCTATCCAAAAGAAGCGTACAACCTTTGGCGCCGTTATTCCACCAAGCTGGTGGCACATACCATCAAAACCTATAGCAAGTTTTCAATTCCATATCCATATCCTACCGCACAGAGTATTGAAGCCAGCAATGGCATGGAATATCCAATGATCTGTTTTAACAATGGCCGTACTGAAAAAGATGGCACCTATAGTGAGTCTACCAAAAATGGAATGGTGGGTGTTATTATACATGAAGTAGGACATAACTTCTTCCCGATGATCGTGAACAGTGATGAACGCCAATGGACCTGGATGGATGAAGGCCTGAATAGTTTCGTTGAATACCTGACGGAAGAATTGTACGACAATAAATTCCCTTCTCGTCGCGGTCCGGCCTTTGCCATGGCTGATTACATGCGCTTGCCAAAAGACCAGTTAGAGCCCATCATGACTAATAGTGAGAATATTATCAGTCTGGGTTCGAATGCTTATGCCAAGCCATCTGCGGGTCTTAATATTTTGCGCGAGACCATCATGGGCAGAGAACTTTTCGATGAGGCATTCAAAGAATATGCACGTCGCTGGGCTTTCAAGCACCCGACTCCTGCAGACTTATTCCGCACGATGGAAGATGCCAGTGGGGAAGACCTCGACTGGTTCTGGCGGGGTTGGTTCTATACGATCGATCCATGCGATATATCGCTCGACAGCGTTCGCTATGCAGTATTCGATCCTAACATGACCATGCCTAACGGTGGCGGAATGGGTGGCCGTGGAATGGGAGGTGCAGCCGGACGTCCGATTGCAAAACCCCTGGTTAATTCATTTGAGGATATATCCAAGGTACGCAACCGCAATGATAAGAGCATTCTCTTCCTGACTGATGTAGATACCACCCTGCGAGATTTCTATTGGCGCTATGCACGCGGACTGGAACCGTACGACTCAATTACCAAAATTCCTTTCCCTGCTCCTGCAACTCCTGAGGCATTGACCGAAGAAGAAAAAGCCAAATATGCGGGTATGCACCTCTATGAGATCAACTGTTCTAATAAGGGCGGACTCATCATGCCGGTGATCGTTGAATTTACTTTTGAAGACGGTACGACTATGCGCGAGAATATTCCTGCACAGATCTGGAGAAAGAATGAGCAAAACATGAGCAAGGTATATATGACCAAAAAGAAGGCAGTCAAAATTCAAATTGATCCGATGCGTGAAACAGCCGATATCAATGAGTCTAACAATACCTGGCCCAAAGTTCCTGAAGCTAGTAAGTTTGCCATTTTCAAAGGCAGAATACCCGGCGGCAGGGGAGGTATGTCACAAACAGGTAATCCGATGCAGGCATCGCAGCAAAAGAAACAATAAAAAAACACACCCGGATTCATCGAATGATCCGGGTTTTTTTATGTACAAATATGTATTGTACGAATTATTTTCACTGATTTTCGACCGGTAAAAACACCGATATCACTACCCGTTTAATAACAAGAATAAATTACTTACTTCCCCAATTACTGCAATTTCTATGAT
>JBJTJJ010000509.1:0-2764 GCA_046095445.1 Sediminibacterium sp. | reverse complement strand
GAAGTAACGACTAGCTGACCGATATTGCACCCCTTCCTTCAGCAAGCAATAGAATCAAAGATGCAGTTCAATTTACGCTCTTTTAAGCAAAAAGTTCGCCACCACGAAGCGAATATGAAAAGGTTTTTATCCCGTATAGAAAAAAAGCCACCAAGAGGACTAGATCGGATGGCTGAAGAAATCGATGCTACAGTATGGAAAGAAGTAGATTGTTTGAGTTGTGCCAACTGTTGCAAATCAATGACCCCTACATTTACTATTACAGATATCAAGCGAATTGCACGTCATTTCCAAATGACAACAGGAGCATTTAAAAATAAATACCTCGAGTTTGATAAAAAAGATGGGGATTGGATAAATAAAAAAAGACCTTGTCAGTTCCTCGATCTCAATACCAACTTTTGCAGTATCTATGAGATTCGTCCTTCTGATTGTTCCGGGTTCCCACACCTGAAAAAGAAGAAGATGACGGACTACATTCATGTGCACCAACAAAATATAAGTTATTGTCCTGCCACTTTCAAAATGGTGGAAAAAATGCAACAACGTTTGCAATAGGTTCTAGAAATAGACATCTTCAATTAAAAAGAATTCTCTCAATTTATCTCCATTCATAGTAATCGCTGCGACATCAAATTGAATGTACTTCCATTCGGGATGTTTTTCCTGGTAAGCTTCTGCTGCATTTTTCAAACTCTGCATTTTATCACGGGTAATACTTTCCTCTGGATAGCCGAATTTATTACTCGTTCTTGTTTTAACCTCTACAAAGTGCAATCTATTTTCCTTGGAAGCAATGATATCAACTTCCCAATGTCTGATGTGCCAGTTTCTTTCCAGAATGTTAAAACCTTGTTCCTGTAATGCTTGTACAGCCAATTCTTCGCCTTTGTTTCCCGTATCTTTGTTTGTCATGTTTTTTTTGATAAAACTAGTTTCTGGTTGCGAAATAGGGTAGGGTATTAATGACAAGAATAAATTCGCTTGCATGCAACATGTTTTTCCCATACAAGGTACCATAATGAATTACGCATGGGGTGGAAGTGATTTCCTTCCTCGGTTATTGCGGATTCCTAACCCCGACCAACGTCCATTTGCTGAATATTGGCTGGGAGCACACGCATCTTCCTCATCAGGTATTGATAAAGATGGCGATGTGATTTTATTAAAGGATGCAATTCACAATGATCCGGGATATTTCGTTGGGGAAAAGGTACAACAGCAGTATAACGGACTTCCTTTTCTGTTGAAAATATTGGATGTTGCTTCAATTCTTTCCATACAAGTACATCCCACTATTGAACAGGCCATAGAAGGTTTTGAAAGGGAACAGGCAGCTGGTATACCTATTGATGCACCAAACCGCAATTACAAAGACCGCAACCACAAACCTGAAATGCTGGTGGCCTTGAGTGACTTTTGGTTATTACATGGATTCAAATCTTCAGATTTGATTATAATGATGCTTGAAGACATTCCCGAATTCAATCAATTCAAACCCTTGTATTTGAGGGAAGGCTTGTCGGCAGTTTACCAACTAGTGATGGAAATGTCTCCGGAGGATGCCTTCCATTGGTTGATTCCATTGGTGAAACGGGAAATACGAAAAAAAAGGGAGGACCAACTGAATCAATCAGATCCGGGCTGGTGGGTGGCGAAATTATACGACCAAGAAGAGTCAATTACCCAGGTTGATAAAGCCCTGTTCTCTATCTACATCATGAATATCGTTCACCTGCGTCCTATGGAATCCCTTTTTCAGGGTGCCGGCCAGCCGCATGCCTATATGCAAGGACAATGTGTGGAATTAATGAGCAATAGCGATAATGTTCTAAGAGCCGGACTGACCAATAAGCACATTGATGTACCCGAGTTGATCCGATTGACCAAATTTGAACCCACGATTCCAAAGATTAAAACAGGACAAACAACTGAGGCCGGGGAGAAATTGTTTGTGGCGCCGGTACAAGATTTCTCATTGGCAGCAATTATCCTGGAAGCAGGTACGCCTTTCCGGCACGTATCACATTCTCCGGAAATTGTAGTAGTTACCAGTGGAACAGCACAACTGGATGATGGCAAAATTTATCTGCAAGGGGAGGCTTTTTATGTTTGTCCGGATTGCCACTATAGTCTGACCACTGACCATCAGGCGACTTTGTTTAGGGCCTTTGTACCCTGATTAGTCACATTTTTGACAATTATTGGTAGCTAGCTGATTTTAAGGTAATTTTGTTCACACTTTTAATTATGAGTATGCGTGTAATTAAAACAATGATGGCTGCATTTTGTCTGATGCTTGTTGCCGCAACACTTTATCGTGTCATACCCGGAAGACCCTATGGCTTTGCACCTCAATGGGCCATCGCACTTTTCAGCGGGGCTTTATTTGCGAACAGAAAAGGTTGGGCTTTTCTCTTTCCAATTCTCTCTATGCTGATTTCAGATGTTATTTATCAGGTACTTTATACTTTCCACCTTAGTGAAATACAAGGCTTTTATTCCGGACAATGGATTAATTATCTTTTGTTCAGTAGTGTAACACTCGTTGGTTTCTTCATTCAATTAGACAAGCCCTTCAGCATACTCTGTGCATCTATTGCTGGTCCAACCTTATTTTTTCTTTTGAGTAATACATCAGTATGGATGGGTGGGGGTGGCTATCATCATGCACCAACTTTTATGGGATGGGTACAAACCATGGTCGATGGTATTCCTTTCTATCAAAATAGTTTGATGAGTACGGCAGTATTCACTTCTATTT
>JBJTJJ010000508.1:0-1438 GCA_046095445.1 Sediminibacterium sp. | reverse complement strand
AAAGCAAAGGCAGATATTGCTGCATAGGGATAAGTATCGGCATCGGTATGAGTAGCTGTGGTATCATTGACCGGCAGCAGTTGAATCATTTTCATACCGATGGAAGCAGCCCAATCTACAAGCGCATGCAGGTCATTGAATTCGCCTACACCAAAACTTTTTTGGGTGCGAATGCTAAATACAGGAATGGCTATGCCAGTGCCCTTCCAGGTGTTATTGGGTAACCAGGCAAAACCATCGTGTAATTTAACCTGACCAGAGGGTTGAGCACGTTCATATGTTACGCGATTGTTCCCAGTTTCATACCGTACAAATTCCTTTTTCTTCCAATTATAAACACCGTATTTATACGCGATAGGAAATGAATCGCCTGACAAATCGAAACTGCCTTGAAAAGTTGCGGTAGCAGCGTCATAGCCAAGCAATAGTGGTTGCTCGGTTGCCCAATTTTGCAAGGTGGTTGAATTACCCAATATACAAATGGTCTCCTCGGGTTCTAGAAGTGGGGCTTTCACAACAAAAGTATGGGTAGCGTTTGTAGTATCTGTAGTTAGATTCGCTGATGCTGAGCGATGTAGCAATACTTGTTGAAAAGGTTCTGTATCAAATGCATTTTCAATATAACCAGCATGATTCCAACTGTCGATAAGTGTCAGTTCTTTGAACATTGACTCTGCATGGGTGATCTGCTTGGCTGAGCCCCATTCATGGTCAATATTTCCATTTTCCTGTTGAATGAGATAGTGATAAGTAATTCCCTCTGCCGGAATGGAGCCTCTTGGAATTTCAAGGGTAGTCATCCAATAATTCTCATTAAAATACTGAAGAGGAAGAGCATTTTCGACGGAATTATTACCCAAAAGGGCATGATTTCCCGTAACAAATACCTGTTGACCATATTGGGTTGCAAAGCGCAACTGGAAATGAACAAGTAAGGTATTTACATTTGAGGTTAGTTTTTTCTTATTGGTAGACTTTCTCGATGGTGAGACAGACACGCGGTCAGGCGCAGCTTTCTTGGGGGTTGATCTACGGGAACGGGAGTTAACTTTCGAAGAATGGTCTTGCTTCATAATATATCACAAACAATCGTCGGCTGTTCAATCAAATAAATAAGCACGCTAATATAGCAAATTAGCAGGAAAAAAGGCACCCAATCAGCTATAAATCACTCGTTTGTCAGAATAGCATCGGCACCTTTTTCTGCAATCATGATTGTTGGTGCATTGGTATTTCCGGATACAATCGTGGGCATCACAGAGGCATCTATAACACGCAACCCTTCCATTCCCCTGACCTTCAAATGACTATCTACCACTGCCATTTCATCATTTCCCATTTTACAGGTACCCACAGGATGATATAAAGTTTCAAGGGTTTTCCGAATGTGGGATAATAGATATGCGTCATCGAACTGCGAGGGCATGGAGATTCCATT
>JBJTJJ010000507.1:0-1065 GCA_046095445.1 Sediminibacterium sp. | reverse complement strand
GGTCATATTACCCGCAGGTGGTTTTGCAGGAGGAGGAATCAATTTCGATGCGAAGCGAAGGAGGAATTCAACAGATCCCGTCGATTTATTTCATGCACACAAAGGTGGCATGGATAGTTTTGCGCGGGCGTTATTGGTAGCAGATAAAATATTGAGCCACTCAGACTATTCGGCTATCCGGCATGCAAGGTATGACTCTTTCAATACCGGAAAAGGAAAGGAATTTGAAGAAGGGAAGTTGACACTGCAAGCTTTGGCAGATCTGGCCGTAGAATATGGAGAACCCGCTGTTATCAGCGGGCGCCAGGAATACCTGGAAAATGTAATCAATCGATTTATTTAATTACAGCACACTTGTATGGCTATACGGGCATTTTTTTTCGATCTCAATGGAAACATGATCGATGAAATGTATTTTCACATAAAGGCCTGGTATAATATTCTTAACCAATTGGGGGCTGATCTCTCCCAGGAGCAAGTGAAGCAAGAGTGCTATGGAAAAAATGAGGAGCTACTAGAGAGAATTTTTCCGGGAAGATTTTCAAGGGAAGAAATGCAAGTAATGATTTCCCAAAAGGAAGCCGGCTACCGCGAAGTATTTCGTCCATATCTTCAATTGATTGAAGGGTTAGATAATTTTTTGCAGCAGGCATCTTCCAATAATATTCTTTTGGGAATCGGCTCAGCGGCGTTACCGGAGAATATCAACTATGTGTTGGATGGCTTATCCATCCGCAGCTATTTTAAAGCAATTGTAAGTGCAGTTGATGTTCAGGCTAGCAAACCTGATCCGGAGACATTTCTTCTATGTGCCGAAAGGCTGGGGGTGCAGCCCCAGGATTGTATTGTATTCGAAGATGCACCCAAAGGAGTAGAAGCAGCCCGATTGGCAGGTATGTCATGTGTGGTGCTTACTACCATGCATCAGGAAAAAGATTTTGTCGGCTGGGATCATATTCTATGCGCGGTCCAAAATTATGCTGACCTCCGGGTGACAAGTATAGTACAACAATTCAATACATAATATTTACTATATCTGCATGTATATTTTGAGTTAAACTATGC
>JBJTJJ010000506.1:0-2505 GCA_046095445.1 Sediminibacterium sp. | reverse complement strand
CCTGCGGAGACGAAAGACGAAAAACAAGTTCTAGTCGGTCTCCTTTTCCATCATTAGATATGCCTTGATGAACCCATCCAGTTCACCGTCCATTACCGGACCAACATTACCCACTTCGAAATCGGTGCGGTGATCTTTGATCATTTTATAGGGATGGAAAACATAGCTGCGTATCTGGCTTCCCCATTCAATTTTTTTCTTACCTGCATTGGTGGCATTTAAAACTTCCTGCCGCTTGCGAAGCTCTTCTTCATAGAGGCGACTCTTGAGCATCTTCATTGCCAACTCCCTGTTTTCACCCTGGGTGCGTGCCTGCTGACATTCAACTATGAATCCACTGGGAATGTGTTTCAAACGAACGGCCGTTTCTACTTTGTTCACGTTTTGCCCGCCACTTCCTCCACTCCTAAAGAAAGCCCACTCGAGATCAGCAGGATTCACCTGAATTTCTATGGTATCATCAATGAGCGGATAAACAAATACTGAAGCAAATGAGGTATGTCTGCGGGCATTGCTATCGAAGGGAGAAATTCTCACCAGCCGATGAACACCACTCTCAGCTTTCAGGTATCCATAAGCGAAATCACCATCGAATTGGAGTGTCGCTGTTTTGATGCCGGCCCCCTCGCCTTCCTGATAATCGAGTTCAGTAACCTGACACCCCTGCTTCTCCCCATACATGCGGTACATGCGCAATAACATTTCCGCCCAATCCTGACTCTCCGTTCCACCAGCACCTGCATTGATCTGCAGTATGGCAGGTAATTCATCCTCGGGTTTATTGAGGGTACTTTTTAGTTCTGCTTCTTCAACTAATTGTTGGGCATGAGCAAAAGCTGTTTTCACTTCTTCTTCCGTTGCATCGCCTTCTTTCCAAAAATCAAAGAGCACAGCAAAATCTTCTACAGCCAAGTCTACCTGGCGATAGAGTTTGAGCCAATACTCATTGACTTTAATTTCTTTCATTACGGAAGTAGCGCGGGCATTGTCATCCCAGAAGCCCGGAGATAGAGAAAGCTGTCGGTCGGTATCTAATTTGTAGTTTCTGTTGTCGACGTCAAAGAAACCTCCTCAGGACGAGAACGCGGTCCCTCAAAACTTTAAGTTGCTCTTGTGTCATAGGGCGCAAATATACAAAGAAAAACCCCTGCAGCCGTTGACTCAACTGGTCTGCATGGGTAAAGCTATTTCCTCGTAAGCCGGATTCTGTTTCTAAACCATCATTTATCTGGTCAGTACATTGCTGAACTGATCTTGCTGCCTACCCTGGATCTCAGACGAGCAGTCTTCAGGCGATCCTATACATGGCATTACAGCACCTAAGGTTTACCCATGCTGACAGTTACCCGCCCGCATAGTGAGCTTTTACCTCACTTTTTCACCTTTTCCCTATTCTTGCGAACAGGGTAGTTATTTTCTGTGGCACTTTCTCTTTTCGCCGGAGGCGAAAGCCGGCTCTTCACCGGTAGGTTGCTCTGTGCTGTCCGGACTTTCCTTCCCGCGTTAGCGGAACGATGGCTCGGGAATATAGCCATGCAAAGGTACGAAAAAGGAGGGAGACGCTTTTTTAATAACGGAAGTATACACGGCTAGCCCCATCACCATAAGCCGGTTCATATTGGTGTACAATGGATTTGATCTCCTTGCGGTGATTCAGTCTTTCATGTACCGCCTGTCGCAAAACGCCCGCTCCAACGCCATGAATGATCACCATAGAGTCGAGCCGATGGGCAATGGCAATGTCTACCCAATGGTCTAACTCACTCAACTGTAGATGTAACATTTCATCGGTTGACATATCCTGCCAGCGATCGGTGATCTTCTCAATATGTAAATCTATAACAGATCTGGCAGGAGGCAAATGCTCTCTGATGCGACTTGCATCATATACTTTATACCCCTTGCGCTGAAGCGGACCAAGATCAGTATATGATTCGGGAACAAAGGCAGGATACGTATCGAACAATGGAAAAAGGGCGGCAGATTGATTTTGCTCCTTTAGTTCTTCCATCTTCTTGAAGATACTTTTTGGTTTCCACTTGAGTTGCGTTTCAAAATGAGAAGCCCTATTTATATCCGTTGGCTGTAAAGTAAAAACGATCCAAAAAGATGGTGCATCATTGACCCGCTCAAAGGGCAGATCATGCAGATAAAAATCCTGAAAGGGACCTATCTCACTTTGTAAAATAAATTCATCCTGTCCCTGAGCAATCTGTTTATACTGAAAGCTGAATCGGTCGGGCGTTTTGTTGACCAGAAAAATTTTAAGGTTGTCTACTATTTCATCATCAAATTCATCAAATACAAATTTTGGCCAGGCACTCAACCACATCCCTTCCGCCGAAGGCAATCGATTGGGAACGGGTTTCTCTTTTGGTACCTGGTCAATATAAACTTTGGCAGGTACTTTTTCTTTCACCAACTTTTTTTCCGTAAATCGTTTAAAGTAGGGAAAATCTATTTGATCCATGTAAGCCGGAAACTTTACACCCCGCACTTCAATCA
>JBJTJJ010000505.1:0-1436 GCA_046095445.1 Sediminibacterium sp. | reverse complement strand
CAGTAATATAGTGAAATTTTTCCTAATTCTCAACAAAATAAATTTCTTCCCAGAAAAAATAATAAAAAAATGACCTGATAGGAAATCAGGTCGAACCAGTCAAAGGTGAGTCCTGGAAATGTTAGCATTGCTTGAACTATTTCTAAGCAACTGCAAATGAGCCACAAGGCTAATAACCATTGGTTGGGAATTTTTTTTGCCCCGCCCCATATAAATCCAAATGCTGCAATCAAGCTGCAACACCAACATGCATCGGGAAACCAGCCCGGTAAATTAACTGTTTTGGTTTTGCTCCTGACGCCAAAATACCACTCATACAACATAACTCCTTCTCGACCCGCATAATAAGACCATATGCCGAGCAAAAGAAACCCTATTGAGGCAAATAGCCATTTATTCCTCTTACTCATCCCCCTTTGGTAGTTTTTTAGCATCAAAATACCCTTCAAACTTTATCAGCTTGTATTGTTCGTTATTGAGCTTAGCTACAAGTTCGCTCCTGGCCTCTTCCGCATCTTTGATTGAGTAATAAATTTCGGGAGATTTCCATACCTGATACGACTTGTCAATAAAATATTTTTGGTCCTCTATCTGTTTTCGAAAGTGGGCTATTGTTCGGGTAGACTCCAAACTGTAAAAGTCTTTAACTTTATAAAAACCGCTCACTATGGCAAATTTTTTATAATATGACAGGTTTCTTGGAAAACATTCAAAACAGTTCACTGTAAGATAAATAAATCCATTATTTCCTGAAGTATCTGAAAAAGATTTCATGTCTGTCGATTGAGCAGTTTGTGCAAAACATTTGGTAGTAGCTGCTAAAATAAACAGTATCATAAATTGAGTGTGAATCATCGATTTTCTCATTAACACTTCGCTTTTGTTTTACTAAAATAGTACAAAGACAGCAAAAATTGATAGTTATTAAGAAACCGCCGGATTTGTTATGTTTAATCAAATACAAATCTGCTTGTTCTTTTTCTACGTGAAAAACATCTTCTTCCACGCCCCCTTCAATGGTGTGGGTCCCGACGAGGCACCGACAGACCAAAGGCCTCGTCGCTGGCCTGTCGAGACTATAACCTCATTCATTTTAACAACAAGATCCCTTTAAAAATCTAAAAACCCCCAACAACTATGTCGGGGGTTTTGTGGTGTGGATTACTTCATCCGTATTAGTCTTCAATTGACTTTAAAAAATTTCTTATGGCAGCTATGTCCGCAGGGGTGTTATCATTCATGGTGGAGTGTCCGGCATTCTCAATCAAGGTAAATGTTGCATTGGGAGTACGGCTTTGATAATACCTAACTGTACTAGGTCTTGCCGCATCAAATTCACCCGCGGTAAACAAAACCGGCACATTGATTTTTTGCAGATCGTTTATCCGATTGTAATTTTTTACGTTCCCTGTTACTAAAAAATCTTCATTACCCCA
>JBJTJJ010000504.1:0-10842 GCA_046095445.1 Sediminibacterium sp. | reverse complement strand
CCTTTGATGAGATCATTTTCCAATAACATCTCCAGTTCATGGAGGAAGCAGAAAGTTCGACAGGGAGCAATTTCACTTTTGAAGTCCTTGATGGTTTTTAATCCGGCGTGTTGTGTGCCGAGAACCGGACTATTAAAATCGATCAGGGTTGTTAATTGGTAATCAAGCGCAGGAAGTGCAACCATTTCCACCCGCTTCTCTTCGTCATAATGATAGATGTTTTCATCGAGACTATACCAGGCCTTGGCAGCATCCTGCTCTTCAACACCGGCAGCCTCAATCTGAGCTATAAAGGGAGATGAACTCCCATCCATGATGGGCACTTCAGGTCCGTTTAACTGTATCAGGGCATTGTCTATTCCCATACCCACTAAGGAGGCAAGGATGTGTTCTACTGTGCTCACTTTCGCATCACCGACCTGCAGGGTAGTACCCCGGCTGGTATCGGTTACAAGATCACAATCTGCTTTGATGATGGGTTGATCAGGAAGATCAACACGTTGAAACTGAATACCGAAACCGGGATGTGCCGGTTTGAGGGTCATATCAACTAAAATACCGGTATGTAATCCGGTACCGCTGATGTGGATAGGTTGGGACAAGGTGTGTTGCTTGTCCGGATTAAATTGATTGTTCATACTTCTAAACATTCTGCCCTGTAGCCGCTCCAAATACGATGGGATTCGGTTAGCCAGTGCGGGCAATCAAATCATTACTAACTCCAAAAGTACGATTAATGGCGGTATTTAAGGGCAAAATCAGGGTTTTGTGCCCTTGTTTAGTAGCTCCTGAACTTGTTTTTCCAATTCAGCTACCCGCTTTTGTAACTCGGGTAATTGCTTGATTTGAGCCTGGCGGCGCATATCGGTACTAAATTCAACGGCTGGAAATCCGGTGTAAGTTTTGTTGGATTGTGTCAGACTTTTGGTGATGCCTGCCTTAGCGCCAATCTTAGTATTGTCCGCAATTTGAATATGTCCTACTGAACCCACCTGACCACCTATCATTACCTGCTTGCCTACTTTGATGCTGCCACTGAGACCGGTTTGTGCAGCAATAACCGTGTTCTCGCCTACTTCTACATTGTGGGCAATCTGTATGAGGTTGTCAAGTTTAACGCCCTTGCCTATTCGGGTGGAGCCAATGGTTGCACGGTCGATGGTGGTATTGGCACCAATCTCAACACCATCTTCAATCACAACATTTCCAATCTGTGGTACTTTACTCAGGGTACCATCACTTTGAGGTGCAAATCCAAAACCATCGCTACCAATGACAGTTCCTGAATGGATGGTAACGTTGTTTCCTATGATGCAGTCATGGTAAATTACTACACCTGGGTGAATGAGTACCTGATTGCCAATGATAACATTGTTGCCAATGCATACGCCCGGGAATATTTTCACCTGATTACCCAATTGTACATTATCACCTATGTGTGCGAAGGCGCCAACGTAAACTCCTGTTCCCAGTTGAGCACTGCTACTGATATAGCTGGGTTGCTGAATTCCTTCCAATGCAGCTGTTGTCATTTCCTGGTATTTGGCTAACAGGGTAGCAAAGGCACTGTAGGCATCCGGAACCCTTATCAAAGTTGCATCCACTTTTTGTTGAAGGGGCAACTGTTCGTTCAATAAAATGACGGAAGCTCCGGTGGTATATAGATACTGCTCGTATTTTGGGTTGGCGAGAAATGAAAGCTGTCCAGCCACTGCTTCTTCGATTTTGCCGAAGCTGTGCACCGTTACCTGTGGGTCGCCTTCTACCTTCCCCTGCACCAGCAGGGCAATCTGTGCAGCAGAAAATTGCATAGGGTGTAATTAGTTGGGTTGGATGTTAGGTTTCCGGCTGTAGCCGTCTGCTGCCAGGCCTCTGTCAGGAGAGCATGCAAATGTAAAATTTTTTGACGGGGGTGGAAAGATTTTCCTGAATCAGGGCATTGTCAATGCGAGATATATCCTGCACGGTTCCGTCTTTGAATAAAACCTGGATTCTTTCATCTTTCATTTGGTATAGGGTATTGGTTGCTTCCCCTGTAAAACAAACGTAAGGCAAGTCTTCGGCTCGAAGGGGGTATTGTTGCAGAATCTCTTGCTTTTTTTCTTCCAGAAAAGAGTCACTGAATGGAGTGGCCTGAATTTTACATTTGAACAATCGACGACTCAGTAATTGTCGGCATAGCATAGCCAGCAGGGCATCCGGATGATTGCTCCAGCGTTTTACGGCATGTAAAATATCATGGTCATCGAGAGAGCAAAAACGTTGAAGATTATCTTCTGTGAGTTCGGTAGCGGGATGTGCCAAAAAGAAATCAAGTTGAGTCAGGGTTGTAAGATCTTTATCCTTTGGGTCATATATAGCCCTCACTCTCTCCAGAATTTTTACCAACATTTTTTCTGCTGCTAACACAGTTTTATGTAGGTAAACCTGCCAGTACATTTGTCTGCGGGCTATGAGAAATTTTTCGACACTATAAATGCCTTTCTCTTCAATCATTAGCTGACCATTCCATACGGTGAGCATTTTCAGTATCCGGTCATAACCGATCACCCCTTCACTCACGCCGGAGAAAAAGCTATCGCGGCTGAGGTAGTCCATTCTGTCCATATCCAACTGCCCACTGATGAGTTGATGCAAAAAAGGTTGGTGGTATTGGTTGGTAAAAATGCGTATCGCAAGGTCAAGTTGTCCGCCACATTCGCGGTTAAGGTGGTGCATAATGGCCAGCGACATATCTTCATGGTGAACATTTGTGAGAAGTCTACCTTCTAAGGCATGAGAAAAAGGACCATGACCGATGTCGTGCAATAAGATGGCGCATTTGACTGCTATCTCTTCTTCGGATGAAATTTCGATACCCTTGCTTCTCAGTTCGGTGATGGCACTGCCCATAAGATGATAGGCACCCAGTGAATGATGTAATCTGGAGTGAACTGCACCGGGATAGACCATGGATGCCATAGCCATCTGTTGTATTCTTCTCAGTCGCTGGTAATAGGGATGTTCCAGGATGAAGAATACCAGGGGATGCGTAATGGTTATAAAACCATAAACAGGGTCATTGATGATTTTTCTTTTTGCCGGCATCCTTTGTTTTTGAATTGTTAAATCAACTGTTTCTTGCTGCACAAAAGTACAAAGAAGAAAAAGGAAAAGGATAATGAAATAGATTTATGCCCGGGAAGCCGTTCTGCAATTGAATTACGGCAGTAAGCGTGTTATGGCAGCCATCAAAGTTTTATGGGTAGATGACGAAATCGAGAGTCTGCAGGCGCAGATCATCTTTTTGCAAAACAAGGGCTATGAAGTCACGCCCATATCCAATGGATTTGATGCCATTGAACTGGTCAAGCAAGATTTCTTTGATGCAGTTTTAATGGATGAATCGATGCCGGGTATCTCCGGTTTGCAGACCATGCTGAAATTGAAGGAGACCAACAAGTTGTTACCGGTAATTCTTGTTACTCGCAATGATACCGAGTCACTCATGGATGATGCCATTGGAAGTGAGATTGCGGATTATCTCATCAAGCCGGTCAATCCGCAACAGGTGTTACTCAGTTTGAAAAAAATCATTGACAATCGGCGGCTGGTGGCGGAAAAAACGACAGCCCAGTATCAGCAACAATTTGCTTCACTGCTGCATGAGTTGCAACAAAACCCTGACCACCAGCAATGGATGGAGATCTACCGAAAACTGGTCTATTGGGAGCTGGAAATGGAGAAGAGTGATAGTCCGGAAATGCGGGATATCTTTTATGCCCAAAAGCAGGAAGCCAACCAGGCATTTGCCCGCTATGTTTCTCGCGAATATGTCGGTTGGCTGAATCCCCGCAGTTTATCTGCCCCTATCATGAGCCATCACTTGTTGGCTTTGAAAGTACTGCCACATATCCGTACGGGCAGACCGGTATTTTTTGTACTAATTGACAACCTCCGGTTCGATCAGTGGAAAGCCATTGAGCCATTGTTGGCTGAATCATTTCGTGTGGCGGAGGAAGATAGTTTTTACTCCATCTTACCCACTGCCACGCAATATGCCCGCAATGCGATTTTTGCCGGCTTGCTTCCTGCTGACATACAACAAAAGTTTCCCTCCCGCTGGAAAAATGATGAGGAGGAAGGTGGAAAAAATCTCCATGAAGCCGAGTTGCTGCAAGAGCAAATGAAGCGACTACGAAAAGAAAATTTACGCATCAGTTATCAGAAGATTACCCAGTTTCAGGAAGGACAACAATTGACGGGACAGATACACAACTTATTACAAAATGATCTGAATGTTATCGTGTACAATTTTGTTGATACCCTCAGTCATGCCCGCACAGAAATGGAGATCATGAAGGAACTGGCATCCGATGAAACGAGTTATCGAAGTCTTACCCGCAGTTGGTTTGAACACAGTCCTTTGCACCAGGCCCTGAAAAAGCTGGCAGATAAACCGGTGACACTTATTTTAGCCACAGATCATGGAAGCGTTCGGGTGAAGGATGCACAAAAAGTGGTGGGTGACCGACAAACGACCACCAACCTGCGGTATAAACATGGTCGCAACCTGCAATACGATGAAAAAGAGGTATTGGCATTTACCCGACCGCAGGAGGCGGGATTGCCGGTACCAACGGTTCATTCTTCCTATATTTTTGCCAGGGAAGATGCTTACTTCTGTTATCCCAATAATTTTCATCATTACGCACAGTTGTATAAAAATACCTTTCAACACGGGGGAATCAGTTTGGAAGAAATGATCATTCCTGTCGTTCGATTGGAAAGCCGGGTTGAATAGGTTATAAAGGAAGATTTTTCTTTTCAGATATGTGGATAAAACAAGAGGCCTAAGTTGTTGTACAACAGTAATTTTGGAGTGTAAAAGCCGGTAATGAAGTATACACAATCGACATTAGATAAATACACAGCGATCCTGAGTGAATCCGGCTATATAATTCGGTATGAGCGGGGAACTTTTCAAAGTGGTTGGTGTCTGCTGGAATCAAGAAAAATTGTCGTACTGAATAAATTTCTTTCAACAGAAGGACGTATCAATACCCTACAAGATATTATTGCACAGATCCCTATCGATTATGACCAGCTCACCCTGGAGTCACAAAAATTGCTGGACAGCCTGTTGAACAAAGCGGGTCACGCGGCGTAATCGCGGAAAATACCTGTTCGCATCCCTATCATTTGTTTTAGTTTTGTCAGGTGTTCATTCCATCCCTACAAATCAGTTTTCTTGGTACAGGTACCAGTTCAGGTGTACCCATGATTGGTTGTGATTGTACGGTTTGCAGTTCGGAAGATACCAGAGATAAACGCTTGCGCAGCAGCATTCTCGTTCGATCTTCCACCACGACAGTGGTAATAGATACAACCCCCGATTTTCGTTATCAGATGCTTCGCTCAGGTACACGTGAACTCGATGCTGTTATCTATACACATCCCCACAAAGATCATTTGGCCGGACTGGATGATATTCGTGCCTATAATTATTTTCAAAAAAAGGCGATGCCACTCTATGCCAACTCACTAACAGAAGAGGCACTCAGAAGAGATTATTATTATGCATTCGCTGACCTGACTTATCCGGGAATTCCTGAAATACGAATGGTGTCAATTGATCGATCCCCCTTTGTGGTAGGAGATATTCCGGTTCAGCCCATAGAAGTATGGCACCACCGAATGCCTGTGCTTGGGTTTCGTTTTGGAGATATTACTTATATCACGGATGCTAACAAAATCGAAGATGATCAACTGGCACTGATTCGTGGTTCGCGCATTCTTATCCTGAATGCCCTGCGAAAAGAGAAACACCTTTCACACTTTACTTTGGCTGAAGCCATTGATATGGGACAAAAGCTAGGGGTGCCCGAGGTTTATTTCACCCATATCAGTCATCAGTTAGGTACGCATGCCGCTATTACGCAAGAATTGCCGCCGGGTTTTTATTTGGCGTACGATGGGTTGCAACTAACCCTTTGATGTTGTCTTTTTGCCGCTCCATTATTTTATCCCTTCGGGGAATGTTAAGTTATTATAGAATGGAAAGCAGTTGGAGAAACTTTTTTGAATTAAGTAAACGCGAACGCATAGGAGTCGCAATTTTTCTGGTGCTGGGAGGCACTTTGGTGATAGTACCCAAGTATTGGTATGAAAAATATCCGCCTTTGGCGGAAGAGAAGGAGTGGCGCAAATGGATGCAACAAATACCCGGCGACAGTCAGGTGAACTTGGAAGCTGAAACTTATTCTGCTGCCACCGGAAGCACTGCCGGTGTAATGGAAAAAGAAATTCACTTGCGCCCATTTGACCCCCATCTACAAACAGAGGAGTCATGGGTGGCCATGGGAATTCCGATTCGTACGGCCAGAACCATTGTGCGGTATGTGCAGAAAGGTGGCAGGTTCCGGCAAGCCGGAGATATCAGAAAAATATGGGGTATACGTGAAGAGGATGTTCAAAGACTTCTACCGTTTGTTCGCCTTCCTCAACAGTTGGTCGGAGGGCAGTCGACATCAGAAATACAGCAGAACAACAGGAATGAATTTCGTCAGAGGGATGAAATCATGCAGCCGGCGGTGATCGATATCAATACAGCAGATTCGGCGAGTTGGGCAGCACTTCCGGGCATAGGTGCCGTGCTTTCCAGACGCATTGTGCGTTACAGAGAAATGCGGGGTGGATTTCAATCAATACAGGATCTAAGAAAAGTGTATGGGTTATCCGATTCCGTTTATCAGCATATACTCCCGTTTCTTCGGATTAGTCAGGCACAGGCATCAACTAATGAAGTTGCTGTTGATACTGCCTTCCTCAATCGTGCTCCTGTCAAGCAGTTGATGATTCGGTTGAGCATATCTTATGAGATCGCCCGTTCCATAGTTAGCTATCGCCAACAATATGGTTCTTTTCAGCAAGTAGAGGATTTGAAAAAAATAGCCTTCATCCATGATTCGCTTTACCGGCAAATCATGCGGAATAATTATAGGCGATAAATTTTTTACAGCGGATCTTCATCCTTTTTGCCGGGAGCAAAGATTTGGTCTACAGCCCCTTCCAGCATGGGAAATTTAGATTTCACAAAACCGGCAATGGTTTGGATGGCTTTGGTGGCCTGTTCGGCACTGAGTCCGGCTTCTTTCATGAGTCGGTCGATGAGTTCCTGCATAACAATGAATATAGTGCAGCAATATTACCGCTCACGCGGGAAAGCTGTGCCGAAAGTTATACCCAAATGTTAGGGGAGGTATTAGGCTACCTTGAGTGCACTCAATTTGCTCTTGCTGAACATCTGCTGTGCATAGGGTAGGGTAATGTGCAGGTGACGTGCAGCAGTGCCTGGCAGTTCGAACATAGCATCGGTGAGAATGCTCTCGCAGATACTGCGAAGACCGCGGGCTCCCAGTTTATATTCCAGGGCTTTGCTGACCATGAAATCGAGCACTTCATTATCTAATTCCAACTGAATGCCTTCCATTTCAAAGAGGCGATGGAACTGGCGAATCAGTGAGTTCTTGGGCTCTGTAAGAATGTTTCTCAATGTTTCCTGGTCCAGCGGATTCAGGTGGGTGATCACCGGCAATCTTCCCAACAATTCGGGAATCAAGCCGAATGATTTTAAGTCCTGTGCATTGACAAATTGAAGGAGATTCTTGCGCTGGTATTCCTGTTCGTCTTTATTGACACTAAAACCAATGGCATTGGTATTTACCCGGCGGGCAATTACTTTATCAATACCATCGAATGCTCCTCCACAGATGAAGAGGATGTTCTTGGTATCCACCTTGACCATTTTTTGCTCAGGGTGTTTCCTTCCGCCTTGCGGGGGCACCAGCACTTCTGTTCCTTCCAACATTTTCAACAATCCTTGTTGCACACCTTCACCACTTACATCGCGGGTAATAGAGGGGTTATCCCCCTTGCGGGCAATTTTATCCAATTCATCTACATAGACAATTCCTTTTTCTGCTGCAGCCACATCATAGTTGCAATTCTGCAACAAACGTGTGAGCATACTTTCAACGTCTTCTCCTACGTAGCCGGCCTCAGTAAAAACGGTAGCATCTACGATGGCAAAGGGAACATTCAGCAGGCGGGCGATGGTTTTTGCCAGCAAAGTTTTACCCGTGCCTGTCTCACCAACCATGATGATGTTACTCTTTTCAATTTCAACTTCATCTGTCGCTACAGCTTTTGTGTTGACTCTCTTGTAGTGGTTGTAAACTGCGACGGAGAGAACTTTTTTGGCTTCATCCTGGCCAATGACATATTCATCCAGGAACTTCTTAATCTCAATGGGCTTTCGAATTTTCAGTTTGAATTGTGAGCCCTGGGGGGTAGTAACATCTTGCTTGTTGATGAATTCCTGCTCAATGATTTCGCGGGCATGTTCAACGCAGTTTTCGCAAATATGGCCATCCTGACCGGCGATCAGAATTTTCACTTCATCTCGGCTGCGGCCGCAGAAGGAACAATGGAGATTGGCAGGTGTTTTAGCCATAAGTAAGAAATTAGCGTATCTGTTGAGTCAATCAGAATGTAAAATAACGAAAAAACCTGCCGTTCTATTGGGTAGGAGATACCGTATTAACCGAAAAAATCAGAAAAAAACCTTATATTTTAGTCAAAATTGTGTCTACAATGCCATAATTCACGGCTTCTTTAGCATTCATCCAGTAATCTCTGTCAAAATCTTTCATGATCTGTTCAACCGTTTTGCCACAATTGTCTGCCAAAATGCGTGCGCCGATTTCTTTTGTTTTGCGGATCTGATTGGCCTGAATCTCGATATCTGCACTGGTTGCCTGATAGTAACCACCCAGACTGGGTTGGTGAATCATTACTTCACCATGCGGATAAATGGCTCTTTTTCCTTTGGTACCGGCACTCAGCAGGATAGACCCCATACTGGCCGCCAATCCCATGCAGATGGTGGTTACCGGACTTTTGATCAACTGCATGGTGTCGTGAATAACCATACCGCTGGTAACAACGCCACCCGGACTATTGATGTAAAATTTGATCTCTTCACCCGGACGATCAGCATCCAGCAACATTAATTTAGTAACGACTTCCCGGGCTGATTTGTCATTCACCACTCCCCACAGGTAAACAGTTCTTTTTTCGAAGAACAGTTTATCCATTTTCTTCATCATCATAGCCCCCAGTTGCTCGGCTTTTTCTTCTTTGTTCTCATTCTCGTCATCTTCCATCCATCTGGTATCGATATTGCTCCAATTCATGTTACTTGATTTAACTTTTGCGCAAATGATTGTTTATTTTTTTTCCTTGCGGGGATTGGTTAACAGCACTTCATCGATCAGTCCGTAATCTTTGGCTTCCTGTGCGGTCATCCAAAAATCTCGGTCACTGTCTTTGGCAATAGTTTCTGCTGTTTTGCCTGTATGGAGTGCCGTGATGCTGTATAATTCCTCCTTCACTTTTTTGATCTCACGGGCTGTGATTTCAATGTCTGTCGCCTGACCGCCAATGGCACCGCTCGGTTGGTGAATCATTACGCGGGCATGTTTCAGGGCTGTTCTTTTTCCGGGAACTCCGGCACACAATAATACCTGACCCATACTGGCTGCCATTCCTGTGCAAATAGTGGCAACATCCGGACTAATGAATTGCATGGTATCATAAATACCCAGACCGGCATACACACTGCCACCCGGACTGTTGATATACATTTGAATATCGCGGGTACGGTCGGTGCTTTCGAGGAAAAGAAGTTGGGCAGTAACAATGTTGGCAACATAGTCATTGATGCCCTCTCCCAGGAAGATGATGCGGTCCATCATCAAACGGCTGAACACATCCATACTGGCCACATTCAAGGGACGTTCTTCGATGATATAGGGAGTCAGGTTGGTAAACCCTTGTTGCCGGTAGTTGTGCAAGTTAGCACTGCTGATGCCCCGGTGCTTCACTGCATATTTGTCAAACTCATTTCCAGTCTGCATAGTTAAATATTTAATATTTGAAGATAAGCGTTTTGCCCGATTGGGAGGTCAAAAACTGTGCTATACCGAATTCCCGACAACAAGTCAGTTGATGAAATCAGGTTCTCAAAGATTTGTCAGCCGGTGGTCGGAGATCGATTGCCGGGTAGGAGCTAGCATCAGTGGTGATGGTGATGTTGCTTGGCTTCAAAATCTTCCTGGCTGATGGGCTCTTCAACAGCGTTTACCAGGGTTTCCAGGTGCTGGAACATTTTATCTGTACTGATGCGGTGGTAGCTGTCCTCAACAAATTTTTTGTCCTGCAACATGCGGTTGGCATAGTCCTCTATCCACTGGGAATTTTCTCCCATCATATTGATCTGTCCGCCCATATAGTTGAACAGTTGCATTTTGGCGAAGTCTTTAATGTCTTCCGGACTCACTTCAATTTTATTGTCTTGTATCAGTTGGTTACTGATGAGGGTCCATTTCAATTGCTTCTCAAAAGTGGGGTATTCTTTTTCCGCTTGTTCGGGCGTTTTGGGTTGTTCGCCACCTTGTTGTATCCAGCGTTTCAGGAAGTTTTCCGGAAAAGAAAGCGGGGTATGGTCTACCAGGGCATGATAGATCTGGTCGTATACCTGATTGCGGGCCTGGTTGGCAAAATGAGCAGCAATGGTATCTTTCACCGCGTTGCGGAAGGCATCTTCGGTAGTGATTTCCTGGTCCGGGAATACTTTCTTGAAGAGTTCCTCATTCAGTTCTGCCGGAATGATTTGGGTTATTTTTTTGATGGTGATGCGTAGGGAAACTTCTTTTTGATCTTCCTGCATACCCAATTCAGATAAGACGGCCTTACAAGCAGCTTCATCAAAAGCGCTTGCATGGGTGATATCAATGGTTT
>JBJTJJ010000503.1:0-15624 GCA_046095445.1 Sediminibacterium sp. | reverse complement strand
GTTTTTAGCAACTGACTTCGATAGTTTTGACCGAATTTATGTGATGGACAATCACAATTATCGGGATGTTCAAAAGATTGGCGGGGGTAGTTGGCAGGAAGGGAAAGTAGAGCGATTACTGGATGTGCTGTATCCGGGAGAAATGAGAGAGGTCACCGACCCTTATTATGGAACGGAAAAAGATTTTGATGAAGTTTTTCAGTTGATCGATAGGGCCTGCCGTAAGATCGTTGACAATTATTGCCGGGTAAACTCCTGACGATGCAGGAATCATTATTTTTGCGCATGACTCAACCCCGTCTGCCTCAGGGAACCCGTGATTTTTCCGCCGCCGTTGTTCAAAAAAGACAATACATTTTTGAAACCATACGGTCGGTGTTTGAATTGTATGGCTTCCAGCCATTGGAAACCCCGGCCATGGAAAATCTGGAAACGCTATTAGGAAAATATGGTGATGAAGGCGACCAATTGATATTCCGCATACTCAATAATGGACTCAATCATCCTTCTAAGCAAACAACAGCCAAAGAGGGTTTTGAAAAAATTTTAGCTGGCCAATCCTCTACTGATATCACAGAAAGAGCGCTTCGGTATGATTTGACCATTCCCTTTGCCCGGTATGTTGCCATGAACCATGGTCAATTGGTGATGCCCTTTAAACGTTACCAGATACAACCCGTATGGCGTGCCGACCGTCCTCAAAAAGGGCGTTACCGGGAATTTTACCAATGTGATTGTGATATTGTGGGAAGCCGCTCTCTCCTCAATGAAGTAGAACTACTGCATATCTACGCTGAAGTTTTCAGCCGCTTAGGAATTGAAGTAGATATCTTTATCAATCACCGATCAATCTTATCAGCACTGGCAGAACTTTGTGGGGGTCAAGAAAAACTTACAACGATTACAACAGCTATTGATAAACTGGATAAGATCGGTTGGGAAAAAGTAAGAGAAGAATTAGACCGGGGTGGTCTTTCAGAAGATGCCGTGAAAACAATTCAACTTTACCTTGAACTTTCCGGTTCCCATGAAGAAAAGTTACAGGGCTTGCTGTTGTTAACCCGCGAACACCCACTGGCTCAATCAGGTGTCAATGATCTTCGTTTCCTGCAGTCATTTGCTCCCTGGCCTGCCGGCGTAAATGTTATCACACAATTATCACTGGCACGTGGTCTTAGCTATTATACCGGTCCTATACTAGAAGTCAAGGCCCGCAAGGCTTCCATGGGAAGTATTGGTGGTGGTGGGCGATATGATGACCTGACAGGACTTTTTGGACTTTCCGGTATTCCGGGCGTGGGTATCAGTTTTGGCGTGGACAGAATCTATGATGTAATGGAGCAACTCGATTTGTTTGCTGCCATTCCTGCCAAAGAAACGGAAGTCATGTTTCTCCACCTGGGAGAGCAGGAAAGTTTAACGGCTTATCGACTTATGCAACAATTGCGCCGGCAAAACATTCGCTGCGAAATCTATCCGGAAGCGGTAAAAATGGACAAACAGTTGAAGTATTGTGATAAAAGAAACATCCCCTATGCTATCATCATTGGCAACAATGAAATAGAACAGGGGATGGTAAAAATCAAAAACCTCCGAACCGGAGAACAAAGTACCGTTCCGGCAGGTCAGTTATCTGCTGATCTTTTCAGGTAATCTTCCGGCTGCTTTTGTACGATCTAACCCAGTAAGGGCGCCTTCTGTGCGGGTTCCTTCCAGCACATATCCCATAGCATTGATAGTAACACCTACTACTTTCCTATTGGCATCCCGGTTAAATTTTGCAGTCCCTTGAAACTGTACAATGAAGAAAACATCTTCTTCTCTTTTTTCCAGAGGAGAGGTGCCTGCAGATGCTGACATCACCAGCCCTCCGCCATCTATCAAAACTGCAATTTCAGCAACAACACTTCCCTCAGGAAACTTGTATTTCCCCGTGTACTGCTGCAAACTGGAATCAGGAGTAGGTACTTCCTGAGAAAAGGCGACAACCGTAAAAAGTACAGCTGCCAAAGCAAGAATCATCTTTTTCATAGTGTATAATTATTTAGGTATAACAGAGCTGGCGCATTTTAGTTGAGCCATTCGCAATTTACACCATATCTCTATACGATTGTAGGACTTGTTTGTTACAACTAGCACTGGGAAATACTGTTGGAACAACTAATCCCAGTCCTTCCCTGCCCTTATGCGTATCTTTGCAGCATGAATCTGCCCAATATCAGACACTTGTCTGAATCCGATCTGCGCGATTATGTGGCGAAAGCCGGTGAAAAGTCATTTCGTGCCCGGCAAATAACCGAATGGCTCTGGCTGAAACATGCCCATGATTTCGATTCCATGACCAACCTAAGCCAATCATTCCGTCAGCAACTCAAACAGGATTTTTCTTTTCCGGCCCTTCAGACAGATGTAATACAGCAAAGCATTGATGGAACGGTGAAAAGCCGCTTCAGAACTCATGACGGCCATCTGATTGAAGGGGTATTGATTCCGGCAGAAGACAGGAAAACTGCTTGCGTTTCCTCCCAAATCGGGTGCAGCCTTACCTGCAAGTTCTGTGCTACGGGATATATGGAAAGAAAACGGAACCTGCAATTCGATGAAATTTATGATCAGGTTGTCTTGATCAATCGCAGCAGCGAAGAAAACTTTGGAAAAAAACTCACCAACATTGTATTCATGGGAATGGGGGAACCCTTGCTGAATTACAATGAAGTGATGAAAGCCATTGCCCGTATTACCGACCCCGAGGGGATGGGTATGAGTCCCCGTCGCATCACTGTTTCCACCGCAGGTGTTGCCAAGCAGATAAAAAAATTAGGTGACGATCAGGTTCGTTTCAAACTGGCACTTTCGTTACATGCAGCCAATGATAGCAAACGCAACCAGATCATGCCCATCAACGAAACCAATAATATCAAGGCCCTCACAGAGGCACTTCGCTATTTTTACGAAAAGACCGGCAATGAAATCACACTGGAGTACATCTTATTACAAGGTGTCAATGATAGTGAAACCGATGCAATGGAGCTCGTAAAGATCTACAGACAAGTGCCGGCAGACCTGGTGAATATCATTGAATACAATCCCATCGAGGCCTTTCGATTTCAACGTCCCGAAGAATCAGCCATCCAGCAATTCATGCGACAACTGGAAAAAAACGGTGTCAATGCCCGCCTGCGCAGAAGCAGGGGTAAAGACATTGATGCTGCTTGCGGACAATTGGCCAATAAGGGCTAAAAAGGGCATCGGTCAAATTAAGCGTACCTTTGTAATTCCTGTTGTAAAACAGCAAATAGTATGAAAAAAAGAACTGATAATTTTTCGCGTTTTTCGCGACAGAACAAGGGCAGCGTAATCAAAGAAGCTTACCGCCAGGAAAAAAGAAAGAACAAAGAAGCGGCCCGCGCTGAAGGAGAAGCCATCAGAAAAAAGAAAGTTGAAAAGGAGCAGGGTATTCCCTTCCGTTCTGCGGATAAAGAAAGCCGGCCTTATAACAAGCGAAAAGAGAATGGTGGCCCTCGACCCCGAAAAAACTTTTCTGCCAAAACAGAACATGCCCCGGCTGCAAAGCCTACCCCCTACCGCATAGCAGGAGAAATGCCACTGAATAAATATGTGGCTCATTGTGGGATATGTGGAAGAAGGGAAGCTGCCGACTTGATCAAACAAGGGAAGGTTTCAGTGAATGGCGTGGTCGTGAATGAACCGGGTCTCAAAGTTTCAGGGAAAGAAAAAATAAAACTTGAAGGAAAGCTATTGCAACTGCAGGTAGAGTCTGTTTATATTTTATTGAACAAACCAAAAGACTACCTGACTACCACACGCGATCCGGCAGGCAGGAAAACAGTATTGGAATTGTTGAAAAATGCTACCAAAGAACGTATCTATCCTGTTGGAAGACTTGATAGAAATACAACAGGCGTATTGCTGCTGACCAATGACGGAGAATTGGCACAACAACTTACTCACCCTTCCTTTGAAGTTAAAAAAATCTATGAGGCCATCTTGGATAAACCTGTTGCTTCTAAAGACCTGGAGCAACTGCTTTCCGGACTGCAACTGGAAGATGGATTTATTCGCGCGGATGCTGCAGGTTATTCCGACAAACAGGATAAAACCAGGATTGGAATTGAAATTCACAGCGGAAGAAATCGCATCGTTCGTCGCATGTTCGAATTCCTCGGCTATGAGGTGAAATCACTGGACAGGGTCATGTTTGCCAATCTCACCAAGAAAAATGTTGACCGAGGCAAATGGCGCTTCCTGCAAGAAAAAGAAGTCAGGAACCTGAAGTACATGAACCAGTCATTCATCAGAAAAACTGCCTCCGGACAAAATACCCAACCTGCCCGATGAACTGGTCGATTATAGCTGAAAACAATGACTGGGTAGCAGTGGACAAGCCTGCCGGCTTACTAAGTATTCCTGACAGACAAGGAAAAGAGATTTCTTTGAAAGACCTGTTGAAACAGAAATATGGTGAAATCTTTACCGTTCACCGCATTGACCGAGATACCAGTGGAGTTATTTTATTTGCAAAAACTTCAGAGGCACACCAGGAATTATCCAAACTTTTTGAGGACAGGTCAGTTGATAAGTTTTATGATTGTCTGGTAAAGGGTTATCCAAGTTCCGAACGTGGTACCATTCAAGTTCCCATTATGGAAAATCCGGCACAGCCGGGAAGAATGATGACACATGCCAAGGGTAAAGTAGCGATTACCGAATACGAGGTCATAGAAAAATTCAGGGGCTATAGTTTGCTTCGCTGTCAAATACTTACCGGACGTACCCATCAGATTCGGGTACACCTGCAATACCTCGGTCATTCTATTGTTGGCGATGAATGGTATGGAGATGGTACTCCTCTATTGCTCTCTGCCATTAAAAAAAATTTCAAGATCTCTATTGCGGCGGAAGAAGAGCGACCGATTTTATCAAGACTTGCATTACATGCTGCTGAATTATCTTTTGAATGGAGAAATCAATCCGTACAATTGATCGCCCCCTTACCCAAAGACATGCGAGCCACATTGCAACAATTGCGTAAATGGGCCCCTGCTTCGGCCACCGGCACAAAAAAGCCCCAATAGAAATCGGGGCCGGGTACAAGTACAAACAAAAAACAATAATCAGTTCGGTTGAGGAGTATATCTCAGGTAGGGCTTAATCACCTTTACTCCCTTGGGAAATTTTTTGACTGCATCTTCTGTTGACACAGCCGGAACAACAATCACGTCTTCTCCCTGCTTCCAGTCAGCTGGTGTTGCTACACTGTGTTGTGCAGTCAGCTGAAGCGAATCAATCACCCGCAATACTTCCACAAAATTTCTTCCGGTTGAAGCTGGATAAGTTATCTGCAACTTTATTTTTTTATCCGGACCGATGATGAACAACGAGCGAACGGTTGTTGTCTCTGAGGCATTGGGATGAATCATATCATAGCGATTAGCTATTGTACGATCATCATCTGCAATGATGGGGAAGTTTACTTCTGTGTTTTGGGTTTCATTGATGTCTTTAATCCATCCTGCATGTCGGTCCAGATTATCAACACTCAATGCCAATACCTTCACATTTCTCTTTTCGAATTCTGCTTTTAAGGCAGCTGTTCTTCCCAACTCGGTTGTACATACAGGAGTGTAATCGGCAGGGTGAGAAAACAAAACACCCCAACTATCGCCAAGGTATTCATGGAACCGTATTACACCCGCAGAGGTTCGCGCGATGAAATCAGGGGCTATATCTCCCAGTCTTAAACTCATATTTGTTTGATTTGAGCAGCAAATATATATATTCCTACTAAATTAGTAGACTTTTAATTTTACTTATTTTTTCCGGGGAAGGGAACGTGCTTTTTGCAGCGCAGCTCGTCCAAACTTATTTTTTACATCATCGATGGCCTGATAGAGCTGACTTTTTCGGGAAGTATCGGCAAATAAATTGGTTTGGGTTACAGGAAGCGAAAAATCGCTGAGCCGCACACCCAGCAATCGAACCGGAGTGCCCGGAACATGGAGTGCTTGCAGCAATTGGAGGGCAGCCGGAATAAAATCGTCATCATGACAGGAAGGAGTAATAGACATTTGCTTGCTGCGTGTTTCAAAATCTGGGTACCGTATTTTAACGGTAATACAACCCGCAAAACGCGCATCCTTGCGTAAGGCATACGCCACTTTTTCAGTAAGTCTTACTAACTCACCATGCAGTGATTCTGTATCTGAAATGTTTTCCTCAAAAGTATTTTCTGCTGAAATGGATTTAGACTCATGAAAGGGTTGTACGACACCATGGTGAATACCTTGTGACTTTTCATAGAGTGATTGTCCTGCCTTCCCCAATCTGTGAGAAAGCAAAACAGGTGATGCTTCAGACAATTCCCGAATGGTATGTATGCCCATAGAGGAGAGGACCTCTATCGTATGCTCTCCCACGCCGGAAATTCTTCCAACGGGCAATGGTGCCAGGAATTCCTTTTCTTTCCCCGATGGAACATGGATATAACCATTAGGTTTAGCCAGGTCTGTTGCAATTTTAGCTACCATTTTGTTGCTTGCGAGTCCGAAGGAAATAGGCAATCCTGTCGTTTGGATGATGGTCTCCCGCAATTGAATGGTCCATTGAAAAGGATCATCGTACATATCCATACCTGTGAGGTCGATGTAAAATTCATCGATGGAAGCTTTTTCAAATAAGGGGGCCTTATCGGCAATGATCTGCGTAACCCGATCTGAGTAGTCAGCATAATCTGCATAGGAACCTTGCAAAACGATGGCATGCGGACAACGCTGGAGTGCTGTTTTCATGGGCATAGCACTTTTCACTCCGAATTTCCTGGCCTCGTAACTACAAGTACTCACGACTCCTCTTTCAGCTGATCCACCGACAATCACCGGTTTTCCTCGTAGGGATGGGTCTTTCAGCATCTCTACACTCACAAAGAATGAGTCCAGATCAAAATGCGCTATGTATCGTTGTGGTGCAGACATGTCAGACAATCAAATGTCCTGAAAAATACTAATGATGTTGGAACGAACCGCTTGTGGCTTTCCATTCAGGCGGTTCACCAGAACAAATTGAGTAGCAGCCGTGATAAGTAGTGCTTGCGTAATTGCGTTTTCTATCGTAAAGTGCCTCCACCAGCATGCGCCATTTGCTTCACCTGTCCATGTCTTGAGCAACAACTCATCTCCTTCGACTGCTTGTCCGGTATATTCAATCTCATGCTTCCTTACCACCCAAATAAATTCATCGTGAATTGCCACGGGTGCCCGAAGCTGCCAATGTGCTTCCGCTGATTCCATCATCCAATGCAGGTATTGCACATTGTTGACATGCATCAACTCGTCAAGATGTTGGGTTGTTACCTGTATGATGCGCGAATAGACAGAAGATTTTTCCATAATAATGTCTATAGCTAAAGATATACGTCCAATAGTCCTTCCGGCAACTGAACCACTACTTCTTTACGTTCATGATTTACAGATAACAAACTTTCTTCATGCAGCGGAATCAATACTTCTTTTCCGTCTCTGCGAATGGTCAGCAATACCTGGTGTGGTTGTTCAATCACTTCCTCCACTTGTCCCAATGCTTCGCCCTCACTAATTACCTGATAACCCAGCAGAGAGATGGGGGCATTATTTCCTGCCAATCGGCGAAAATCTTTTTCGTTGATCCAAACCTGCTTTCCCCGCAAGCGTGCTGCTGCTTCGGGTGTAGATATAGTCTCGAGCAAGCATTGGGTTTCATCAGCAGACTTCGCTTTCGAGCTGACTACAAAATAGGGTAGATAGGAACCTTTGATCTCTTCTATGAAGAGAACATCTTGTGGCTTGAACTGTGTTTTTTTTCCCAGCGCATGCTGAAGAATCAGTTCTCCTTTGATTCCAAAAACGGCCACCATCTTACCGATGTGTATATATGCATCCTGCTGCATAGAAATAGGTCTACTTTAAAGTTACTGATAAATGTTCCGCAAGAGAATGAAAAAAATGTGGACGAAAAAAAATCCGCCATAGGCGGATTTTCATAGGATGTGCAGTGGTAGTATTATGCCTCTGCAGGAGCCTCTCCGGCACCTTCAGCAGCTTCTACTTTTTTCACTACAGGCGTGTACGCCTTTTTTGCACGCTGCTTGCTCTTGTGAACATCAGACCTGCGTGTAATGTGTGCTTCGTGCTCATTGTGCCAAACCTGGAATTTAGACATAGCCGTAGCTTCATCAAATAATCCAAGCTTAACTCCCCTCAGCAGGTGCTTCAGGTACAATACCCCTTTGAATGAAAGGATGCGACGCACCGTATCGGTGGGTTGTGCACCTTTGTTCAGCCACTCCAACGCTTTCTGGCGATCGAGCTGGATGGTAGCAGGAACGGTGAGGGGATTGTAAGTACCCACTTTCTGGATGAATTTTCCATCTCTGGGTGAACGGGCATCAGCCACTACGATGAAGTAAAAAGGACGCTTTTTACTTCCGTGTCTTTGTAAACGGATCTTTACTGCCATTTTAAATAGAAATTTATAGGCGTTAAACAATAAAATTGACCCGATTGAGAACAATCGGACGGCAAAAATAGAGATTTTTCAGGATTCAGCCAAGCAGTTGAAGAGAAAAGACTGAAAATCAGAACCATTATCGCATGCCCCGCATACCCGGAAAGCCACCTGTAGGCATGTTATTCATCATTTTCATGGTCTGTTTCATCTGCTCAAATTGCTTGAGAAACGCATTGATTTCCTGCAAGCTCTTACCGCAACCCCGGGCAATGCGGTTCTTCCGGGAGGGATTGATCAGATCGGGATTGGTTCTTTCCGCCGGGGTCATAGATTGAATGATGGCTTCAATTCCCTTGAAAGCATCTTCGTTGATATCGATGTTTTTCATGGCCTTCCCCATACCGGGTATCATGCCCATCAAATCTTTCAGGTTACCCATCTTCTTAATCTGTTGCATCTGATCCATGAAGTCCTGAAAGTCAAACTGATTTTTCTTGATTTTCTTCTCCAGCTTCTTTGCGGCTTCCTCGTTGAACTGGGCCTGGGCTTTTTCTACCAAGGTGGTAATATCGCCCATACCCAAGATTCGCTGGGCCATTCGGTCCGGATAGAATACCTCCAAAGTATCTGTTTTCTCTCCGCTGCTTACAAATTTGATGGGCTTATGAACGGTGTAACTAATCGACAATGCAGCACCACCTCTGGTATCACCATCCAGCTTGGTCAATACCACACCTGTAAAGTCAAGCCGGTCATTGAATGCCTTCGCAGTATTCACAGCATCTTGTCCGGTCATTGCATCCACCACGAACAGAATCTCAGTTGGTTGCAATGCCTGCTTCAATTCTGCGGCTTCTGTCATCATGGCTTCATCAACAGCCAGTCGACCTGCGGTATCGATGATCACTACATTCTTATTGTGTGATTTTGCATGCTGTACTGCATTCCGGGCAATGACTACGGGCTGTTGGTTATCGCGCTCTGCATACACTTCAACACCAATCTCCTGTGCAAGAATGGTTAACTGGTCGATGGCTGCCGGTCTGTAAACGTCTGCTGCCACCAACAAAACAGATTTGCCTTTTTGGCTGGTAAGGTGTCTAGCCAACTTTGCAGAGAAAGTTGTTTTACCCGAACCCTGTAATCCTGCTACTAAAATAATGGCAGGATTTCCTGCTAATTGCAGATCTGCTGCTTGTCCGCCCATCAACGCCGTTAGCTCATCTTGCACGATCTTGACCATCAATTGACCCGGACTAACAGCAGCAATTACTTTTTCGCCTATTGCCTTCTCTTTAACCTTATCGGTGAACTCCCGGGCAATAGTAAAATTGACGTCAGCATCCAGCAATGCTTTGCGGATGTCTTTGATGGTATTGGCAATATTTAAATCTGTAATGCGCGCCTCCCCTTTGAGGTGCTTAAAGGCGGATTCCAGTTTTTCACCGAGCGATTGAAACATAGTATTTTTTTTCAGCCCTCGTTATCGATGGTCAGTTGAACATAAATTTTCGAGAGGCGCAAAGATAAACATTGCTATCCTTTCCTGCTTGGATAGATGAAACTTACTATTATCGAGCACATTGGAAGTTTTTTTCTGAACAGGAAAAAAAGATATCTACAAGATACACCATAAGTAATTGAATGATTATAATATATTATTATATATAATGTTGATTATCATATATTTATACTCAAATCGTCTGAGAATTAACATGAACTTAACCGATGAAAGTCACCCTTCATAAAAAAACATTTGGGTACGAATTTTTTTTTTATATTATTGTGCTAACCAATATAGGTGGTACAATAAAATAGAAATGAGCAAAAAGCAGTTATTTACACTTGAATTTCCGGTAAAATGTTCTCCCGGTATATTATATGAATTTCTGGCAACTCCGGCAGGCTTACAGGAATGGTTTGCCGACAAAGTAGATGAATGGGATAATGTGTACAGTTTTTCATGGAATGGCGAAAAACCCGACAAAGCTGAGGTAGTTGAAAAAGAACATGATAAATTCATTCGCTATCACTGGTTACACAGTGAAAAGGGAGAATATTTTGAGTTCCGTATTGAAAAAACAGAAATATCCAACCAAACGGTTTTACTGGTAAAAGATTTTGCTGAGAAAAGTGACATTCGCGATCAATCGCGCCTTTGGGAATACCAGTTGAAAGAATTGTTTCACCGCATCGGTAGCAATTAAAATTATCCAGCAGTTCCGGTAATTGTAATCCACTCTTTGAATATTGCTGTCCATTGTGCCGGCAATGTGTCCCATGCTGTCAATGGTTGCCAGCAACTATACTTGATAAAAGGTCTTAGCATTACTTCCTCCTCACTCAACTTGTATAGGGGAACACAACGTTGCTCATCCCGATGATGTTGCCAGGGATCATCAGACATATCAATCATCCATTCAGGTTGAGCAGTTTCTATCCAATGTCTTGCATTGCTGAACCAACGATCGCGGCTTTCCCCCTGCAGAATAAGATGAATACTGAATTCACTACCCCACCCAAAAAAGCTTCTGATGGCATGTGTATCCTGCGCCGAATACTGTCTGGGATAATCAAGCATTACCCAGGGTAACTCCCTGTATTTCTCCCCTCTCGATATCTTGGGTGTCCATTGGAGCCAATCACTCTGATAAGGTGCCGGTAACTCCGTTGTTATTTCCCGATAAGCTAGTGCTACCTGCCCCAATAATGCATACACTTTTTCGATGACCAAATTCTTGGTTAAAATAATGGCTGGATCCTGCACCAATGCCCATTCCTGTGGTGAAAGTGTTACTTTTGATATCTCCATAACCAGTCATTTATCCTGCACAAAGTGATAAAAAAACTTGATATTCTCATCATCAAATCCTTCATAGGACCCTTCATTGCGGCTTTTTCCATTTCTCTTTTTGTGCTAACCATGCAATTCTTTTGGTTGTACATAGATGACCTGGTGGGTAAAGGACTGGATTTCCCTACCATTGGCAAACTGGTGGGACTAGTTACATTGTTTTGGATTCCTACAGCCCTGCCCCTTTCATTACTTTTTTCAGCAATCATGACCTTCGGCAATCTGGGAGAATCCTTTGAATTAGTAGCCATCAAGTCTTCCGGTATCCCGTTGCTGCGCTTTATGCGTCCTCTGCTGATTTTTTCGCTGCTGGTAACCGGACTAGCGTTCTTGTTCGCCAACAACATCATACCTGTCACTCAGAAAAAATTATCGGCACTGAAATATGACCTGATTGTCGCCAAGCCGGCATTTGATATTAAAGAGGGAGTTTTTTATGACAAAATTGATGGGTATGTCATCAAATTGGGAAAGAAAGAAAAGAATGATAGTGTTATTCATGACGTTGTAATATTTGAAAGGGGTGGTCCCTTACAGGATTACCTGATTGTTGCCAAAAGCGGGGTGATGCGTTTGACCACCAACAAAAGAGACCTGGAGTTTATCTTAAAAGATGGCTATCGTTTTGAGGAGACAGGACCGAGGAACACCCGTAATACCCAATTCATCCAAATGGGATTCAAAACGTATACAAAAGTTTTCGACCTGAAAAGTTTTCAAATGACCAAAACCAGCGACAGTGCATTTTATGATGCCAAAATGCTGAGTGTTCGACAACTGAATATTTCAATTGACTCTCTTGATAAGATAGACTCCATCTTCACCAATAAATCCGGTATTGAATTTGGACCTTATTTACCTTTTATCCGCTTCGCCGATACGGGATGGAAAAAATCTGCAGCAACAGTTGTACCTGCAAAAAGTCAATTCGACGAAATGATACCTGATACTTTGAAGCAGGCAGTATACAGCAATGCCATGAGTAATATCAGAAACATCAGGGCCGGAACTGTAACGTTGGAATCGGAATACAAAGAACGAACGGATGCATTGAACTTACACAAAATCGAGTGGCACCGAAAGTTCACGCTTTCCTTTGCCTGCCTCGTGCTATTCATGATAGGCGCTCCACTCGGATCCATCATACGCAAAGGCGGACTAGGCATGCCCTTGGTTTTTGCTATCATCTTTTTCGTCTTCTTTTACCTACTCAACAATTTTGGCGAAAAATTGGTGAAATCCGGTGAGTTGTCTGTATTGAATGGTATGTGGCTTTCTACCGGTATATTGATACCTATCGGACTCTTCCTCACCTATAAAGCCATGACTGACTCCCAATTATTCAACCAGGAATTCTATTACCGACAGTTTAGCCAACTAAGGCTGTTTTGGCAAAACTTACAATCAGGCAGGAAAAATAAAAATAGCTGACCATGAAAAAAAACATGACACGTCGTAGTTTTATTACCACCGGAACAAAAGCAGGCATCTCCGCCGGATTGATGGCGGCAGGCCTTCCGGCAATTGCCGGTAAAATCCGAAATAGTGCCGGACCTATCGGTTATATCCAGCAACCGCTGCCTTACGCTTTCACTGCACTGGAACCTGTCATCGATGGCACTACGATGAATATACACTACACCAAACATGCTGCCGGCTATACTAAAAATCTGGCAGATGCCTGTGTTGCTGAAAAGGTAGATACCGGACTTATTTCTTTAGAACAACTTCTCAGGGGCATTTCAAAGTATTCTGCAAAAATGCGGAACAATGGGGGTGGTCACTATAACCATGAATTTTTCTGGCAATGCATGCAATCGAACGCAACTGAACCGGGAGGCAATTTATTGCCATCTATTCAGCGCTCATTCGGTTCTCTCGAAGCCATGAAGAATCAATTTACTGATGCCGGTAAAAACAGATTCGGTAGTGGCTGGGCCTGGTTAATCATGACACCCGATCGCAACTTAGCTATTGGCTCGACACCTAATCAGGACAACCCGCTCATGGATATCAGTGACATCAAAGGAACGCCACTGCTTGCCCTCGATGTCTGGGAACATGCCTACTACCTGAATTATCAAAACAGACGTGCTGACTATATCACCAACTGGTGGAAAATTGTCAACTGGAATTTCGTGCAACAAAATTTTGACAAAGCCTGATTGCTCATTCATTAAAATAAATAACGTGCAAGTACAAGTAAACTGGGTAAATGCCCTCGCTTTTGATCTGAGTTCAACTGAATCCAATCATGTAGTTCGAATTGATGCTTCTGTTGAGTCGGGCGGAACAGATACAGGTCTGAACCCAAAAAAACTTTTGCTAGGTTCACTTTGCGGCTGCAGCGGAATAGATGTTGTGGACATTCTGAAAAAAATGAAAGTTCCTTTTCAGCGGATTGAAATCAGCGCTCAAGCTGAACAAACAGATGAAACACCGAAGACATTTCGCTTCATTCACATGATCTACAAAACAGATGCGGCACCTGAAGATACAGACAAAGTGGCCCGCGCCGTTTCGCTCTCCCATGAAAAGTATTGTGGCATCTCTGCAATGTTGGCCAAGCATTGTCCCATCACTTATGAGATCGCTCATTTTTAATACAGGTACAACTCAAAAACGCCAACCCTGAATAAAGCACAACAAAACCTACGGCTTCAACAATACATTACTGCAGTCAGTATTTTCCTGCTGCTGGCAAAAATGGCTGCCTATTGGTTTACCCATTCCCTTGCCATCCTCACGGATGCCCTGGAAAGCATCGTGAATGTAATAGCCGGATTTGTTGGATTGTACAGTTTATATGTGGCAGCCAAACCCAGAGACAGAGACCACCCTTATGGACATGGAAAGGCAGAGTTCGTTTCTGCTGCAGTGGAAGGAACCCTGATCGTAGGTGCAGGGCTACTGATCATCTATGAAGCCGTCAACGATTTCATCACTCCAAGAACAATTCACCAACTGGATACCGGCTGTTGGATCATTGCAGGTACAGCCCTGATGAATTATGTGGGAGGAATGTTTTGTCTCCGTCAGGGAAAAAAGAACAATTCGCTCGCACTGCAAGCCAGTGGACATCATTTACAGATGGACAGCTATTCTACCCTTGCCATTCTTGGCGGACTGCTCATCATGCTCTTTACAAAACTCTGGTGGATTGATAAAACGATAGCTCTCATCATGAGTGTTCTGATTATTTACAATGGCTATACCATTATCCGGAAATCATTGGCAGGCATCATGGATGAGGCAGATAAACAATTGCTGGAACGCTTCATTCAGTTGCTGAATGAAAACCGCAAAAAAGAATGGATTGATTTACACAATCTCAGAGTAATACAATATGGTGACCAATTACATATCGACTGCCACCTGACACTTCCCTGGTACCTGAATCTTCACGAGGCACACCGGGAGATTGATGCCCTCTCTGCGCTGATACAATCAAAAATGGGAAATAGCATTGAACTATTCGTTCACACTGACGGCTGCATGCCCTTCAGTTGTACCGTTTGCTCCATAGACAATTGTCAGGTCAGGCAGGAACCCATGAAAAGCCGCCAGGAATGGACCCTGGATAATATACTTTCGGATGAAAAACACCGATTGTAAAAGCATTAGTAACTTTGCAGTCATCGATCATTTCAACAGCAAAATCATCACTTCTTTATATTTAACTGTAATAGCATGAATAGTTGGAAAGAATACCAAACCCTCCATCAGGATAGATTTCTAGAAGAGTTGCTGGAATTATTGCGGATACCCAGTGTCAGCGCCCGCACAGAAAATAAAGCACATATGCATACATGTGCTGAACTGGTACAAAAGCGGCTCAGGGAAGCAGGCGCCGACAGAGTAGAAATTTTTCAAACACCGGGGCATCCCATCGTTTTCGCGGAAAAATTAATTGTCCCTTCCCGCGCTACTGTGCTGGTATATGGACATTATGATGTGCAACCGGCAGATCCACTTGACTTGTGGACCACCCCGCCATTTGAGCCCACCATCCGCGATGGTAAAATATTTGCACGCGGCGCCTGTGATGACAAAGGGCAATTTTATATGCATGTGAAGGCACTGGAAATCATGGCCGCTACCGGAACCCTTCCTGTGAATATCAAATTTTTAATTGAAGGCGAGGAAGAAGTCGGCTCCTCCCATCTCGCAGATTTTGTAAAGAGTAATAAATCCCTCCTTCAGGCAGATGTAATCCTGATAAGTGACACTTCCATGCTCAGTATTGATACGCCATCAATCGATGTGGG
>JBJTJJ010000502.1:0-4498 GCA_046095445.1 Sediminibacterium sp. | reverse complement strand
GTCCATATCCCGGTACTACTTTACCTGCAGTAAGGGTATCTTGCACATATTTTGCGATCTGCTCCTTAGTAGGTGCATCTGTACCTAAAATCTCCTGCATTTCAAAAATCCATTTGATCACCTCCTGGTTAGCAAGTCCGTGTAAAGGGCCGGCCAATCCATTCATACCCGCAGCATAACTCAAATAAGGATCACTCAAAGCCGAACCTACCAGAGGAGTAGTATGGGCTGATACATTACCACCTTCATGGTCTGCATGGATAGTCATGTACAAGCGCATCAATTCCATAAAACTCTCATCCTGGTACCCCATCATGTGTGCCAGATTTCCTGCCCAATCGAGTAATCCATCAGGATGAATGTGTTCATTGTTCTTATACTTCCTGCGATAGATATAGGCAGCAATTCTGGGCAATCGGGCTATCAAGTCCATGGCATCGTCATATACATACCCCCTATATTCCTTCTTATTTAATCCCTTAGCATAGGCACGTGCAAAATTACTTTCCGTCTGCAATGCCATCACCCCGGTAACAAACATGGTCATCGGATGAGTATTGATGGGCAAAGCATCAATGGTGGCAAAAACATGGTTAGGCACATGACTTCTCCTCATCCAAACATTGGTGATGTGATGTACATCCTGCTCGTTGGGTAGTTCACCGATCAGCATGAGGTAAAAAAGACCTTCAGGCATCGGCTCTCCGCCGGGGTTCACAGTTGGTAACTTAGCCTGTAACTCAGGAATGCTGTATCCGCGAAAACGAATGCCTTCCTGGGCATCTAATAAACTGGTTTCCGTAACCAGACCGGTAATACCCCTCATACCCTGATAAATCTGCGCAAGAGTTACTTCCCCGGCCTTTTTATTTCCGTGCTCTTTCAATAAATCTTTGATCTCCGCACTGGCTAAATCTGCCTTTGCTTTAAATCTTTCTTTGATGATGCCCATGGTAGAAGGTATTATGCAAGATTATAATAATTGATATGCCGAAATCAACAAAAATAATGCCGTAACAAAGGTAGTCGTTGTTGGCTTGCAGAGCAAAGAACTATCGCCGCGGGAACGTTAAAATCGTTTTAACAATTACTTAGGTGCCCGGCGGTAGAGGTATACAACGACCCCTAAAAAAAGTAAATTGGGAATCCAGGCTGCTAAGATGGGCGGTAAATTCCCCTTGGTAGAAAAGATGGTTGAAAATCGGTCCGCAACTATAAAAAGTGCTGCCAGCATAAACCCAATGGCTAAATGGAATCCACTGCCCCCCCTTACCTTCCTGCCGGCAATTATAGCCCCTATCAATGTCAATAGTATAACGGTTATACTCGTAGCATCCCGCCGATAGCTTTCCACCAGCAATTCATTAAGCCCCTCAGAACCCCTTAACTTTTCTAATGCTATGAAACGCTTCAATTCGGGTGTTGTCAATCTTTCTTTCGTGTATTTATCTCTACCAAGGTCTTGCGGGGTAAAATTGTACGTCCTGTTTTCATAATCCAACAGAGTAACCCGCTCTCCCAGCTTATTCACCTGCCTGTTAATTACCGATTCCAGCCGCCATTTTTTGGTGGCCGTGTCCCAGACGATACTTTCGGCCCGCATATTTTCCTGCAATCGATCATTCGCAAACCTATACATGAAAATTGGCCCGCCCCGTTTAATAAGTGTATCATAGCGCATGATACCTGCATAGGTAAAAGAGTCAACCCTAAAATAAATATGCGTATTACCACCAATCAATGCATTGTAACTGGAATTGGCATCGATGTATTTAGACTCAAAGCTACTTCTGATTTTATTGGCCCGCGGCACTACATACTGATTGGCGAACCATAATACTACCGCTAATAAAATACTGCCAATCCAATAAGGTCTCAGCCAGCGCCAATAGCTGGTGCCTCCCGCTATGATGGCAACAATCTCACTTTGCACCGCCATTTTAGAAGTAAAATAAATCACTGAGATAAATACAAAAAGCGGGAACAATAGAGCAATGATATGCGGAATGAAGCCGATATAATACTCCATAATGATTCGCTTAACACCCAATCGGGAACGAACCATTTCATCTGTCTTTTCACTCACATCAATTACCACAGCTATGATGGTGAAAAGAAAGATGGCAAATAAGAAAGTGGTCAAAAACTTCCTAAGTATGTACCAGTCAATTTTTTTCATGGGTCCCTACAAAGATAGTGTAATGCTGCTGCTGAACTCGAAAAGAAAGGCCAAAATGCGTTACAATCGTTGCTTAAAGATGGGTACCATTTCCTGCTTCCAACTTGCAAAATCTCCACTCAATATTTTTTCCCTGGCCTGTCCTACCAGCCATAAATAAAATATAAGATTTTGTAAGCTTGCCAGTTCAAGTGCCAGCAATTCATCTGCAACAAACAAATGACGTAGATATGCCCTGGTATAAGGTAATTGCTGATCGGCGGGAAGTCCTGAATCGATTGGACTGAAATCATCTGCCCATTTTTTATTCCGGATATTGATAACGCCACTAGTTGTAAAAAGCATTCCGTTCCTGCCATTTCGGGTAGGCATCACACAGTCAAACATATCTACCCCTAGTGATATACACTCCAGCAGATTCCAGGGTGTACCTACTCCCATCAGATAACGGGGTTTATCAGCAGGTAAAATATCGCAACATTGCCCCGTGTATTCATACATCATCTCCTCCGGCTCTCCCACACTAAGTCCGCCAATAGCATTGCCCGCTGCCCCTAGGGAAGCCACATATTCAGAGGATGCCTTTCGCAAATCTGCAAAGGTTCCACCCTGAACAATCGGAAATAAATTTTGCGTGTACCCATATAATTCCGGATTCTCGCCCAGGTATTCCATGCATCGCTTCACCCATCGATGCGTTAATTCCATACTGGTTTTGGTGTAAGCATACTCACTGGGCCATGGCGGACATTCATCGAAAGCCATGATGATGTCTGCACCTATACTCCTTTGTATACCCATGACCGATTCGGGAGTAAAAAGATGCCGGCTGCCATCTATATGTGATTGAAAAACGACTCCCTCCTCACTGATTTTTCTGTTGGCCGCCAACGAAAAAACCTGATATCCTCCACTATCTGTTAGAAGCGGCCGCTGCCAATTCATGAATCGATGTAAGCCACCGGCAGCTTCCAATATGGCAGTTCCCGGCCGCAGATAAAGATGATAAGTATTACCCAATATAATACGGGCCCTCACCATTTCTTCCAGTTGCTGTTGGTTGACTGCTTTAACTGAACCCACTGTACCAACAGGCATGAAAATAGGGGTTGGAATGGTTCCATGATCTGTCACCAGCATACCAGCCCTTGCCTTGGTATGCTTATCAGTTGCTTGCAATGAAAAAGTCAATTCAGCCATAACACAAAAATAAAGGAAAGCGGCCTGCCATGCAGGAAGTTATCCGTTTGATGTGGGTATAAAGGAGAACATGATTGACTTACAACCACTATTTTTGCTGCATGATGCCCGAATTAGTCAGCCAGATACTTTTTTATGCTTTTTGCACTGTAACTGCTATCCAATTATTCTACTACCTGGGAATTTTCAGCCGATTGGCTTTTTATAAGGAAAAACCCAAAAATGAACACAATGATCAGGCAGTATCTGTAATTATCTGTGCGAGGGATGAAGCAGAAAACCTGGCCAGGAATCTACCGGGTGTGCTGGTACAGCAATATCCATCTACCCATGAACTGGTGATTGTAAATGACAATTCGCTCGATGATGGAAGATATGTGATTGATGAATTTAAAAAGTCGTTTAAACACATCAACCATATTCTGCTAACGCAGGAAGCCAAATTAATTACAGGAAAAAAATTCCCATTGAGCATGGGCATTCGATCAGCCAAATATGAAACTTTATTACTGACAGATGCCGATTGCATTCCTGCTTCAGAATTCTGGATAGACAAAATGCAACGTGCGTATGGAGAGCAAACTGAAATAGTGCTGGGCTATGGCCCCTATCACAAAAGACCTGGTATTCTCAATAAACTAATCCGTTTCGAAACTTTTCATACAGCATTGCAATATTTATCTTACGCGTTGGCCGGCATCCCCTATATGGGTGTTGGAAGAAATTTATCTTATAAAAGGGATGTGTTCTTAAGGAATAAGGGGTTCTCCTCCATCAACCTGATTCCCAGTGGAGATGATGACCTGTTCATCAATCAGGTAGCTACTAAGAAGAATACTGCTATCATGATTGATCCCGATACTTTCACGTATAGTGAAGCCAGAAAAAGATGGAACGAATGGATGGTTCAAAAATATCGCCACTACACCACCAGCCGCTTCTATCGCCCCTTACATCAATTTTTACTGGGTCTATATTCTACTTCGCTCTTTTTGTATTATCCTTTACTGATCTTGTCTGCTCTGTTCTTTGACTGGAAAATTACCCTAGCGGTTTTTGGAGCAAGATTTCTCGTACAGGCAATCGTTTATTTCAAAACCATGAAGAAATTAAAGGAAC
>JBJTJJ010000501.1:0-2467 GCA_046095445.1 Sediminibacterium sp. | reverse complement strand
GGAGAATATCCATTTTAACGATGTCTGCTTCGCGGAAGCCGATGGGTGAATAATCGAAGGAAGCATAACCACGGGTGGAGCTTTTCAGCTTATCATAGAAATCGAAAACGATTTCAGTGAGCGGCATTTCAAATATCAGTTCCACGCGGGTGGGTGTGAGGTAGCTTTGATTGATGAGGATGCCGCGTTTACCGAGGCAGAGCGTCATGATGTTACCGATATAATCGGGCAGGGTGATGATCTGGGCTTTGATGAATGGTTCTTCAATGCGATCTATCTTCACCGGGTCGGGCATTTCGGCCGGATTGTTTACGATGATTTTTTCTCCCTTGGTAGTGAATGCGTTGAAGCTAACGTTGGGAACGGTAGTGATCACGGTCTGGTTGAACTCTCTTTCCAAACGTTCCTGGATAATCTCCATGTGGAGGAGTCCGAGGAATCCGCAGCGGAAGCCAAATCCCAGTGCCTGAGATGTTTCGAGTTCAAAAGTGAGGGAAGCGTCATTGAGCTGGAGTTTGTCCATGCAATCGCGCAGTTCTTCAAACTCATCTGTATTAACCGGGAAGATTCCGGCGAAAACCATTGGCTTCACTTCCTCAAAACCATTGATCATTTGACCGGGATTGGCAGCGAGGGTGATGGTGTCACCCACTTTAACTTCTTTGGCGTTTTTGATACCGGTGATAATGTAGCCCACGTCGCCGGCTTTCATTTCCTGGCGGGGGGTCATGGTGAGTTTCAGCACACCTACTTCATCGGCAAAATAATCCTGACCTGAAGCCACCATGCGAATTTTGTCGCCCTTGCGCAGGATGCCGTTCATGATGCGGTAATAAACGATGATGCCGCGGAAGCTATTGAAAACACTGTCAAAAATAAGTGCCTGCAGGGGTGCATCATAGCTGCCGGTGGGGGCAGGAATGCGTTCGATGATAGCCATCAGGATTTCTTCAATACCGATGCCGCTTTTTCCGCTGGCGAGGAGGATCTCTTCCTGTTTACAACCGATGAGGTCTACAATCTGGTCGGTAACTTCCGGAATTTTCGCTCCTTCCATATCGATCTTATTGATAACGGGAATGATCTCGAGGATGTTATCAATGGCAAGGTACAGGTTGCTGATGGTTTGTGCCTGAATACCCTGTGAGGCATCTACGAGGAGTAAAGCTCCTTCACAGGCAGCGAGTGCCCGGCTCACTTCATAGCTGAAGTCCACATGTCCGGGTGTGTCGATGAGATTAAGGGTATAGGGTTGACCTTTGTACGTATAGTCAATTTGAATAGCGTGGCTTTTGATGGTGATGCCTTTTTCCCGCTCGAGATCCATGTCATCGAGCACCTGGTTCATCATGTCACGTTCACCGATGGTTTTGGTATGTTCAAGCAGCCGGTCTGCCAGGGTACTTTTACCGTGGTCGATGTGCGCTATGATACAAAAATTCCTAATGTGTTTCATACGGCTGCAAAGATAGGTGACAATGGGCGAATCCTTGCAGATTGTTGAGGGATGTGAATTTGAAAGTGAGCAGGCAGTATAACTATTTCAGCGCCCGAATAATGGCTGCAAACTCTTTTGCAACCAGCGAGGCCCCTCCTACCAGTCCGCCATCGACATCCGGCTGCTGGAAAATTTCAACAGCATTCGCTGCTTTTACACTTCCACCATATAAAATAGAAACACTGTCAGCCAGTGCTTGTCCGTATTGCGCGGCTAATTGTGCGCGAATGAAGGCATGCATCTCCTGCGCTTGCTGACTGGTAGCTGTCTTGCCTGTTCCAATGGCCCAGATAGGTTCATAAGCAATCACCACTTTACTCATTTGCTCTGCACTGAGCTGATATAAAGAAGCTTTTAATTGCGCTGCAACAAATTCATTTTGCGTGCCTGCCTCGCGAATGGGCAGGGGCTCTCCGCAACAAAAGATAGGTGTCATTCCAAACTCCAATGCGATGTCTACCTTTTTAGCCAATAGTGCATTGTCTTCACCAAAGATTTCGCGGCGCTCGGAGTGTCCGATAATTACCTGGTGTACACCCAATGAAGTCAACATTTCTACAGAGGTCTCGCCGGTGAATGCGCCGCTTTTCTGCGCATAACAATTCTGCGCTGCAATATTGAATCCATTTACATCCTTGCAGGCATCTGCTGCCAACTGCAGATAAGGTGCCGGCACTGCCAATACAACGGAGCGGTGATCCGTCAGGTCAAATTGTTCAGATTTTAATTCCGTGAGCAATGCTTGGGCCTGAGAAAAGCTGAGATTCATTTTCCAGTTGGCGGCGGCTATTTGTTTTCGCATGAGAATAAGAATGGACTTGTGTTATTAATTTTAAAGATGCGCAAATATATATTCCAGGATGGACATTTCCTCTGCAGTGAAACTCCGGCCTTTCATCTGTTTCCAATTACTAATAGAGGCAATTGCTTTGGGTAGCTCATACCTTGTGCCTGTAACTCCCCAACTGC
>JBJTJJ010000500.1:0-5959 GCA_046095445.1 Sediminibacterium sp. | reverse complement strand
ACCCATACTCCGAGCAAAACGCTAAAAATCACCGGCTCACCGTAACTGTCCGCCTTACTTGCCCATCGTATATACGATGGGCAAGTAAGGCGGACAGTTACGGTGAGCCGGTGATTTTTAGCGTTTTGCTCGGAGTATGGGTGGTAAATGCACTGCTTTTACTTGGAATGATAGCTGTCTTTTTTGATCAAAGACTGCTTCTGCCCTGGCTTGTTCTTCTAGGGATTAAGACTTTTTCGGAAGTAATTTTTCTTCTTCCGGTTACCCAATTTTTTAAACGGGAGTCACTCTTGATTCACTTCCCTTACTTACAACCACTCCATCTGCTATATATAGTTGTAGCAGGATGGTTAGGGAAATTCGGTTCTTATCAATGGAAGAACCGTACTATATCTGTTTCCTTAAAAAGATGATTTTACAATTCATCTGATCCGGGGAACCACGCAAACAATAGAAGAGGAACTAGTGCAATTACAGCAACAGAGCGTGAAATAAACTTTTTCATGGAATTGATTTTAAATTCTGATTAATATTAAGTCGATTGGTTTAATACAAATTGTTATAATCCAGCGAAGAGTTGATTTAAATCGGTGAATTTGAATTGATTTCATTTCTGTTTAATTATCGTGATCCAAACATTAAACAATAAAACAAATTCAATCCGCTACCAAACAATAGGATACTTGAACATAAAAAAACGTTGCCCGAGCAGTCAGGCAATATCAGATTTTTCTCGCCGGGATTCTTGTTCTAATAATAAAATGACGCCGAGACAAGCATAAAATACTGATCCGATCTTATCGGTTTCGATTAAGTCACTCATAAGATTGAGTGCAACCACAATGGTGAGAATAGCTGAAGTAGCTAGCGCGATGGATCGATAAAAATGACTTTGCAATTTCCGGCACAGCCGCTGTAATGATAAAAACATTCCAATGACTAAAAGCAGAAAAAGTAACAAACCTATCCATCCTTGTTCTACAGCAATCAATAAAAAATAATTGTGAACGGTGGAGTGTTCCGGGTTATCGCTTACCCATGTCTGAAATTTCTGCAAGGTATAGGGTTGGTATTGCCGATAAAATGAATTGGGTCCAAATCCGGTAATGGGCTCATGGGTTAACATTCTTACACCAGCTACCCAGCGGTGCCATCTCTCTGCTGTCGAAATATCCTTCCCATCAAATGTCGCCTGTAAGTGTTGTCTAAACTGCGTGTGGAAATAGGTTTGATCATGGTCAGGAGCAAAACGCAGGTATCTCTTTTCCGTAACCAGCCAGGCAGTACTGATTAAAACGAGTACCGCTCCTGTTATCACTACCGGTACCAGCCATTTTTTTCTTATCAATAACACCATGATTCCTGCTGCGGGCAACGCCACCCAAGCGCCCCGAGAGTATGCCAATATCCACCCTGCGAAACCAATGACTATACCAAAAAGTATCCATTTTCTCCGGGGAGAAAAACGAGGGGTAAGATAAAAGCTCAAAATCGCAACAGGCAACAGTAATGAAATCAACGCCGCGTAGTTTACATGGTTGCGGAAAAAAGGTGCCATGGCTTTTCTGATGTGAAAGAATGTAAACCCATATTGCCCATGTCGAATTATTACCTGCACAACCAGAATAAGCATTGGAATGAGCCAGCAGGCAGCCCATGTTTTCCAATCCTCTATTTTTTGGATGAACAACAAGGGTCCGAACACAAAGGGTAAAATGAACCAGCATTTAGCAAGGAGAAATTTGACAGATAGTACTGGCTCAGTTGAGTAAATACAGGTAATGGCTGTCCATATCCATCCCAGCAGCAATAGGGTAAAAAGGTTGGACTGAAGCAGGATGGGTGGAAGGGAAGCAGGACGCAGCAAGAGGTACATCACGATGCCAACACTGAGCAGTCCCATGAGTAACTCATCAGGAAAATCAAGTCCCAATGTAGTAGTGATTTGCCATTCTGTTGAAAGGGGTATGGTAATGAATAGCAACCAGAAAAGACGTTTATCCGGCTGGATTAGTTGAGGAAGTAAGGCATAACATCCTATTGCGAGGAAGGGAACAATCATCCATGCATAAGCATGTTGATTGATCGCGTACCCCCAACAAATAGCAAATAGTAATACAAAGATTCCGGCTATGATTGGGAAGCGATTGGATAGTGCCGGGAGAACCATATCAGGAAAGTTTACTGCGTTGTTGCACAAGAACAAGGAATATGCTGAAGAAAAAAGCCCCAAGAAAAGTTCCTACCATTACCAGTAAATAATTGGGACGATAAGCAAATTCGTCAGCACGAGGTTGATCGATGATAAAGAGTGGACCCGGAAGAGCGGCCTTTGTCTGCTCCCATTGTCCGGTGGTAACTCGGTTGCTGGCAATGAGTTGCTTCAGTGATTCTCTTTGTAATTGCAGTAAAGTTAATTGAGCATCATTCGTGTTGGAAGATTGGCTATCGAGTTGTAAAAAACTGGCTTCCAAACTATCCAATGAATGACGAAGCGCAATCAGGTTAGTATCATAATAGTGCAACCATGCAGCTCGAATACGGGCTTCAATTTTTTGAGCATAGGCAGTGACTAGCTGTTGTGAAACATCCGGGAACCTGGTCCATGCAATTAACTGCAATTGACCTTTGTCTGTGGGTCGGGCAAAAAGTTTTTCCTCTAAAATTTCTTCTGCCTCATGATATCTTCTTGCCGAGTCGTATGCTTTTTCTGTTGAGTCTGTGAAACGAGTGGTGGTGGTAGTAGCAAAAATGATATCCAGTTTAAATTCTCTGACAAGTTCTGCATATAGATTGTTCCAGTCGGCTGATGATTCCATCCTTTCAATATCATCTCCATTGCCAAACAGATTATAGAGGTCTTTGATCTGGTTATTGAATAACCTGGCAGGATCTGCCAGTAGGGAATTGATGGGTGTGAGGGTAGCGACGGACTTATACTCTTTGGGGGTATAATAGAGGAGGATCGCGGTAAGTAGCGTTGCTATACAAGTGAAAAGAAGAATAAATTTTCTCTTTTCAATAATTATCGGAAGTATTTTATTCAGGTGGAGCATGATATACTGTATAGAGGTAAATTACAAAAAATATCAGGAGTTGTGGCTTACTTCCACATGACGGGAAAAACTTTCCTCCAGGGAGATAAATGTTTCTGTTCGTTCGATTCCTTTTATTTTTTGCAATTCGTCGTGTAATACAAATCGGAGTTGGAGAATGTCTTTACAAACAATTTCAGCGAACATACTATAATTACCGGTAGTGTAATTCAGGCGAACGATCTGGGGTATTTTTTTGAGTTCTCTGGCTACGGAATCGTACAGGGAGGATTTCTCTAGATAGATGCCAATGAATGCGATCACATCGTAGCCCAGCAGTTTGAGGTCTACCGATAATTTTTTACCTTTCACTACTTTTTGCTCTTCGAGTTTTTTGATGCGTACATGGATGGTACCTCCTGAAACAAAGAGTTTCTTACCGAGATCTGCGTAAGAGATTTCTGCATCTTCCATCATGGCCTGGATAATTTGCAGATCGAGTTTGTCGAGATTTAATTTACCGGTCATTTTGCAATACTTTTTTACAATTATTCTAATATTTTAGCAATATTATTGAATATTATCTATAATTTTTAATTTTTATTTAAATTTTAAATAAAATATAGGCGATTTGCTGTAATATTGTATAGTCAATGATTGGTAACAAGTACCGGTCTCCAGTTGACGATACTGTGGGGTGATGAAATTTTTGGCAGACATGCCCTCTTGTCTCGGGGGTGAGGATAATGGGATAAACGTAGTGTAGAGCCGCCTGGGTAGCGATATTCGGGCGACCAGGGTCGACCACTGAACTTTGCGCTATAGCTAACCACCTCGTGGAGGTTCGATCCCTCCCCCTACAGCAACTACCGGAAAATCTGACGCATTCAGTTTTCCGGTTTTTTTATGCGCTGAACTCCAGCCTATCGGAACTTGTTACCAAACCTGATTTCGCCAAAATACATCGAAACCATCTCTATAAATAACAAATATTAATTCATACCATAAAATAGATTAATAAATAAACTCGAGATTATCGATTTGTTAAAAAAGTAAAAGAGGTACTTTCAGTAGTACAACCAAAACTATCATAGGGGCGGATCGCTTGAAATGAATATTCGCCACCCATTCGAAGTTAAATACATGTACAAATCATTGCTTACCATCAAAAACCGGCCAAAAGGGCGGCAGGGGATTATAACCCCTTAACATGCACTTGGAAACCAGGTAAGTGGAAAAGACTACCGAATCAATGAATAACCCGATCTAATTATTCAATCATTCATACCATTAATCGCTAACCTTTTTTAACCAACATTCCTAACCACTAAACAATGCTTATGCAAAAAAATCATCTGGGCAGATGGATGCTCCTACTGCTCTTGAGCTTGAACATTTCGCAAGTTCTCGCCCAAGGCTTTACCGCATCCGGATCCGTTAAGGAAAGCCAAACAGGCAATCCCCTAAGGGGCGTCTCTGTAGCCATAAAGGGAACCAAACAGGTAACCACTACCGACGCCAATGGTAATTTCAGTATCAAAACCACAGGCAACAATGCAGTTCTCGTTCTAAATTATGTTGGCTATAAAAAAGCCGAAGTAACAGTTTCTCCTTCCAATTCTGCTGTTACTATTTCCCTGGAAGAGGATATCAACCCACTAAAAGAAGTTGTTATCACAGGTCTTGCGACTAACATCAAACGTTCCAACCTGGCCAATGCAGTAACTACCATTTCTGCCAAAGACCTTGTAGGTACTACTCAAATTCAAACGGCCGATGGGGCCCTCTATGGAAAAGTAGCCGGTGCCAATATCCGCATGAACTCCGGCGCACCGGGCGGTGGTATCAACATCCAACTCCGTGGTCTTTCCAGTCTTACTCAGGCATCTGCACCCCTCATCGTTTTGGACGGTGTGTATATCAGCAATGCCTTCCAAAGAACAGGTCGTGCCTCAGTTTCACAGGCAGGTGCCTCCAACCAAGACGATGGAGCCAATCGCCTGGCAGACATCAACCCCGCTGACATCGAAAGCGTGGAGGTTCTAAAAGGACCCTCTGCCGCCGCCATCTACGGTACACGTGCCAATGCAGGTGTAATCGTTATCACTACCAAAAAAGGCGCTGCCGGAAGAACCAGCATCAGTTTCGGCCAAGACATCGGTATGGGAACCCCACTGAAAATGATGGGAGTTGATGACTGGAGTGAGGCCAAAATCAATACTTTCTTCCCGGTAGCCAGGAGACCTATAGAAATTACTCGCTACCAAAATGCCGTGGCCACAGGTACTTTTGTTAATTATGAAGATTACTTCTATAATAACACTGCTTCACTTCTGAACTCACGTCTCAGCATCCGCGGTGGTGATGAAAAAACCAAATTCTTTGTCTCAGGTAACCTGACCAGTGAAGACGGCATTGTTAGAAGAACGGGTTTTGAAAGACAATCCATTCGCGCCAATATTGACCACAAAATCAGCAAGAACATCACGCTCAGCGTCAATTCAAACTTCATCCGTACCAATACAGATCGCGGATTTACCGGCAACCAAAACAATACCGGTGCCAGTATCGGATACAACATTGCCTATGTTCCGAATTACTTCGATCTGCGCCCTGTTAATGGGATTTATCCTACCAACCCTTACTTTGCAGAAAATCCGGTGGCAGTTACCGATAAAGGCATCAACAACTCACTCGTAAATCGATTTATTCAATCTTTCAATCTTGACGTAAACCTGCTTCGTACCGAAAAGTCTCAACTGAAATTCAGACTGAACGGAGGTCTAGACTACATCCAGAATTCTACTAAAGTCTATCTCCCCGATGACCTTCAATTCCAAAGAGGGCAGGCAAACCCTGGAGATGTGCTGATGGGTAAGCAGGAAAGCATGAATACAAATTTTCAGGCAGCCCTGGTGTACAAC
>JBJTJJ010000499.1:0-8525 GCA_046095445.1 Sediminibacterium sp. | reverse complement strand
ATTATTATCAGCAGGATTTTTCTCTTCGAATTCCCAAAGAAATGCAGCAGTAGCTGCAGCTTGTTCTTTTGACACTGCCTGTTTGATAACGATGTATCCATTGTGCTTCCAGAAGGCCCAGTCCTCCTCACTTAAAACACGCAAGGGTTTTCCGTTACTGCGATCGTTGAGTTGCAGGTGACTGCTTTTGGCAGTGGAAGGGTTGCCCGGAATATCAAGATGGGCATGTTGTGGTGCCATGGTCGGTACCATTGATTTGTTTTCCATGCAGAACTTATTTAATCAGTGATTTCAAGGTTTCAGTAATGATGTCCATGGTTTGCGGTCCGATACTCATACTTGTCAGGTAATTGCTATGCGGTATTTTATTGCCTTCCTCAAAATATCCCGGCTTCAAAATATAACCCAGTGCATCCATCGAGAGCCCCAGCACCATTTTCGGACCGTTATTTTTCATCATTGCCCGGGTAGTATAACTCAGTGCCGGCGAGGTTTCGCCGGGATGTGTTGCCAGTGCCAAATTTCCAATCGAGGCATAAGCGATTTCAGAATCTACAGAATCGCCGAACACTCTTTTGATCACGCCCATTTGCGATAGTTGTCGAAACCCGGGATTCTGCAAAGGAAATTTTACTTTCTGCCGCCGATAAACAATCTGGCTATTATTGAGTGTTTGTGGTTGTTGCAGGCGTTTTAATACGTAGGTTCCCAGTCTGTCACCTATTCGCATAGCTTGTTCGTAGGTTTTGGGTACATCTTCCGGTTGCACCCAGCCACCGATGGCTCCTTGTAAAAATAAATTGGTGCCACCCTGTGCAGAATCGAGATAGCGATAGAAGCCACCAACATAGTCTGAACTGGCACCGCGCGCTACATCATCCAAAATAGTAGGGTGGCAGGCGAAATTAACCAGAGTTGCTATGTTCTTATTCAAGGCATCCTTGAATTGTAGAATGGTTACTGTTCTGTCCAGCAGTCCGGGTTCAGAAATATTTTTCACCCAGTCCTCCCCGAAACTTCCCACTGCATAACGGGCGATTCCGGATTTACGGTTGTTCCATGCTTTTTGTAAAGCAACGGTTGCCTGCGACACGATTTTATTCATGTGTGCTTCATTGAGACCGGAGTGTACAATGTCTTGTCCCCAAATGCCAACAACATCGGGCCCCGAGTGGGTATGAGTCGAGGAAAGAATGATTTGCTGAACCGGGAAAGCGGGAATCAACTTTCCCAGCCTTTCCCGAATCTCCTGCAACTGCGGATGCATTAAGCCGATACAATCCACTGTTAACAGCGCAATGCTGGTTTCATTGTTGCTGATAACGACAGCTTTTACGTACAGGTTATCAGCAACATCGATGAATTTTCTATTGTTTTTACCTCCCGCAAAGAAAAGACTATCCCCATCGGGATTAATGGTTTCTTGTGCAGCACCCACTCTGAAGTTTTGTCCTGCTGCCTGCAGCAGACAAATTCCGGCCAGAAGTCCCAGCCAAACCTTTTTTTTCATTTGCCCTCCTGATTTCATCCAAAAATTACATAGATATTTCGAAGCAGTCAAGTAATTTTAAGTTCTTTCTTATCTTACCACCAAATTGATGCACATGTCGGATGCCAGCAAACTACTCGAAATAGTACAAACAGGTTACACATTCAAGGGAGAACATGTAAAAATTGGCAGAGCCATGTTCAATGGTGAAGTAGTGCCGAATGCCGATGTATTCCTGCCACTCAAAACATTGAACCGCCACGGATTGATTGCCGGGGCAACCGGAACAGGTAAGACCAAGACCCTGCAAATGATCAGCGAATGTTTGAGTGATAACAGCATCCCTGTTTTGCTAATGGACATTAAAGGCGACCTGAGTGGCATTGCAGCTGCCGGTGCTGCCAACGATAAAATCAATGCCCGGTATCAGCAACTGGAAATGGAATACAAGCCGTCTGCTTATCCGGTCGACCTGATGACCCTGAGTAATGAGAAAGGTATTCGCATGCGTGCTACTGTCACCGAGTTTGGTCCGGTACTGTTGAGCAAGATTCTCGGTCTCAATGATGTGCAGGGCGGATTGGTAGCGTTGATATTTAAGTACTGTGACGATAACCAGATGCCCTTGCTCGATCTCAAGGACTTTATCAAAGTATTGCAATACATAGGTGATGAGGGGAAGCAAGAGATAGAAAAAACCTATGGCAAAATATCTACCACATCTACCGGTACGATTTTAAGAAAGGTGGTGGAATTACAACAACAAGGAGCAGACCGTTTTTTTGGTGAAAGAAGTTTTGATGTGGAAGATTTGCTGCGCATTAGCTCAGATGGAAGGGGAATGGTACACGTGTTGAGGGTGACAGATATGCAGGACAGGCCCAAATTGTTCTCCACTTTTATGTTGCAGCTGCTGGCAGAACTCTATGCTACTTGTCCGGAAGAAGGTGATTTGGACAAGCCCAAGTTGGTGATGTTCATTGATGAAGCCCACCTGATTTTTAATGAAGCGAGTCAGGCATTGTTGCAACAATTGGAGACAGTCATCAAGTTGATTCGTTCCAAGGGTATAGGCATTTTCTTTTGCACCCAGAATCCGCAGGATATTCCGGCTGCTATTTTAAGTCAGCTCGGTTTGAAGGTGCAGCATGCTTTGCGTGCATTCACGGCAGCAGACAGAAAAACGATCAAGCAGGCAGCAGAAAATTTTCCTGTGTCTGATTTTTATAAGACCGATGAGTTGCTAACGCAATTGGGAATAGGGGAAGCGTTGGTTACTTTATTGAATGAGAAAGGAATTCCAACCCCATTGGTACACACCATGCTTTGTGCGCCCCGTAGTCGCATGGATGTATTATCAGACACAGAGATTGACCAACTGGTTGCCGGCAGTAAGTTAGCAGCGAAATATGCCAAGGAGATAGATAGTGACAGTGCCTATGAAATTTTAACGCGCAAGCTGGAAGAAGCGGCGGCCGCTGCTCCGCAGGCGGAAGAGAAGCCGACAGCAGGTAATGGAGGAAGAACAACGCGCGAGCCGTCTTTCTTTGACAATCCGGTGGTCAAACAGGTGGGAAGAACTGCTGCCAGTGTGATCACCCGAAGCTTATTGGGTGCGCTGGGATTAACCGGAAGATCACGCAGAAGATAATTTTTCTTATTGAATGTGGCCTCGTAGCTAATTATAGCACCCATTCATTTGGCTCCATTCATACGAAGCTCTAAGGATTGTGTGGCCTCATCTACAATTGTAAAGGCCGTTTCCGCCATAAAATTTCCTTTGGTATCTAAAAGCGGATTGATTTCAGCTACTTCGAGACAACAGACTGGAAGTGTATGTATCAATTGAGATAATAATTCTTTGACTTCTTCAGGATTGAAGCCGCCGGGTACCGGTGTGCCTGTGCCATGCGAAACGACATCGCAATCCATACTATCGACATCGAAAGAGATATAAACAATAGCACAGTTCGCCAATAACCCTTTTGTTGTTTTCACGCAAACGGAGATAGTTTTTTCACGGGTCTCTGCTACCGTGAAAACACGGATATTTTTTTGCGCAATTAACCCTTCCTCTGCTGATTCAAAATCACGCAGTCCAAAATAGATGACATGTTCCGGAGCAATTTTTGCTCCCGGGCAGCCGATATTTTTTAGCCGCTCCCATTGTTCAATGGTATTTTCTTCCGGATGATTGATTTGACAAGCCAAATTGTCTTCCGCCAGCGCAGCAGCTAAAGGCATTCCATGGATATTGCCGGAGGGAGATGTATAGGGAGAGTGGATGTCTGAATGGGCATCTATCCAGATAACGCCCAGTTGTTTATCGGGAAATGCTGCTTTGATACCACTGATGGTTCCCAAGGCAGAGGAATGATCGCCGGAAAGAATTATTGGGGTATAACCTGCAATAAAAGATGCTTTCACAGCCGATGCTACCCGCTCACATTGTTCAACCACATGTTTGATTCTTTTGGCAAAAGTATTCGTCTTCTTATGATAGATTGTCTCATTGCGGGTTGGAACATCTACATAATCATACCTGTGAAAGTAATCGTTACCTGAATTAATGGCTGCAATTTCCAGGGCATCGATACCAATATCAGACCCACGGGTACCGGCACCAATGTCGGAACGATTTTTTATCAGCTGGATGGACATACCCAAAGATAAGTCCGTACTTTCAGCCGGAGAAAAGTAGTTGCTTAATTCGTGCGAAAAATAAATCTAATCGATTTACATCCACTTAACAAGATAATTCTTGTAGGCCGTCCTTAAATCAGCAATGATTTTTTCTATAGAAGAAATTTCTTCCCCAATGGACTGATTTTCCTGGAGCAAGCGTTCATCTACCTTGCCTGCATGATGCTTGGCATTATCGGCAGTTTGTTGGTGATGGCGATGTATCCTTGTTCCCAGTTCCTCCATGTTTTTCTTTTGAATGAAAAACTGGTTTTGAAAATGTTCGGCTTCAGTCATCGCTTCGCTGGAAGTATTCTTATTGACTACCTCGCCGAGTAGTTTTTCCAGTAAATTAATTTCCTGTTCGTAGAAATTAAGCATGTGCTCTAATTCCTGGGGATGGTTGGGTAGGTTGAGTACTGAGGTGTAAGACATGGCGAGACGTTTAAAAAGTGATAAATAATACACCAAAGCTACCAGTACCTCCTTCGGCAAAAAATGACATTTGTCAGTTTACCGGCTAATTTGTTCCCGAAATGTTGAATAAACGGCAGGGGCCTATAGCAGTATTCGGCTGTAATTCAACCGATTGGTTGATATATTGAGCGGTACAATCAGTGCCATTGCCGCACTAGGAATAAACAAAGCTAACTAAGGTAAACGCAATATTTCCTGATAAAACCAAATCATTCTATCCAGGTCTTTGATGCCAATGCGCTCGTCTATGCCATGAAATCCTTTCATATTCTGGATGGCAGAAAAGTTGAGTACCGCCTCGCTAAAGTCCCTGAAATAACGGGCATCGGATGCCCCTATCATCAGGAACGGACTGACAACAACACCGGGAACGGCTTTTTTGAAGATGCTTTCTAATTGTGCGAAAGCCGGGTCTTTGAAAGAAGTCATGGGTGACGGCTCCATGAGCGACTTGGTCTGTTTGGTAATTACTACCCGATCATCATTGACAGCTTTTTTTACAAATGCCAGTACATCATCACTGCTTTGTCCCTGCAGGATACGACTATTAAAAGTTGCCCTGGCGATGGTAGGAATGACATTGTCTTTTATGCCTGCCTCCACAATAGTGGGAACAAGGGTCGTATGAATAAGGGCATTTGTTTCTTTTGATTTTTCCATTTCCCATTTCACCAAAGGAGTTGTTAGCCACAGGTTCTGTGTTACCATTCTTTTGAGGAATGGACCGGGAGCATTGGTGCGGCGAATCATTTCTTCCACAACCGGAGTAATTGTTCCCGGCATTTGTTTTTCCCGCACCGCGGCTATTGCTTTGTTCAATACATCGATGGCTGTTTCTTTGGAAGGCATAGATGAGTGTCCACCGGGAATTTCCACACTCAGATCAATATTGGTATATCCTTTTTCACCGGTAGCGATAATAGCTACGGGTCTGCCTAAATCTTTGAAATGTTCTGTATCAATTTGTCCACCTTCATCCAAAACCAGTGCAGGTCTGATTTTTTGTTCCCGCATCCAGGTACTGATGGCACGAGCGCCCCTTCTTCCAGCCACTTCCTCATCATGTCCGAAAGAAATATAAATGGTTCGTGCGGGGACAAAGCCTTGCTGCAATAATTTTTCTACCGCTTCCATGATAGATATCAAAGAAGATTTATCATCGACCGCTCCTCTTCCACAAATGGTATCATTTTTAATGACTCCCCCGAAACTGGGCACCGTCCAGTTTTTTTCTGCTGCACCCTCAACAGGAACAACATCCTGGTGTGCCATGAGTACCCAGGGAGCCAGACTGCTATCCTTGCCCTTCCATTCATATAAATAACTGAATTCATTGAAAATTTGTCGCTTCAGTTGCTGATGGGTCAATGGATAGCTGCTCTCAAGGAATTGACGAAATGCTTTGAACTCTGCAGTATCTATGGGTAAGGTATCTCCCTTCGATACAGTTTTGATTTGAATGGCACGACTCATGTGAAAAACAGCCGAATCACCCGCTGATGGAATTTTTTCAATGGCAACGCTATTATCGGGTTCACTCTTTTTGGAAGTATTAAAAACCAGTATGCCAGTCAGGAGCAAAATTGCTGCCAGGAGAAAATAGCGGATAAGTTTTCCCATGAGTACGTATTTGTTCAAATATAAATAATTCATCGCTAAGCTGTAACTTCTCGCTTCCATTGAAATGTAGTATTTTCAGTGATGCGAAAAACACACATCTCCCTGTTATTGGTGCTGCTGTCTGCAAAGATTTTTGCGCAGGCTGAAAAACTTACCGTTTCCATTGACTCATTGATGAAAACTAAGCCTGTTGTGGGCTTATCTGTTGCCGTAGTAAAAAACAATAAGATTGTTTACACGAACTCTTTTGGGTATAAGAACCTGGAAAGTAAGATTTTGCTTTCCAATGATTGCATATTTCGCATTGCTTCCATTTCTAAATCTTTTTCCGCCACTGCTATTATGCAGCTACAGGAAAAAGGGAAACTTTCCATTGATCAGGATGTGAGTGAGTTAATCGGATTTCCTGTTCGCAATCCCCGTTATCCGGATAGCATCATTACTCTTCGCCTAATGATGTCACATCTCTCTTCTATCAATGATAGCCAGGGATATTTTACACTTGATGCCATCCATCCTGAAAAAAGTACTAAGTGGGTAGATGCTTACAGCAATTATGCGCCCGGAGCAAAATTCAGCTATTGCAACATGAACTATAACATGATCGGGGCAATCATTGAGCGTGTATCGGGGGAACGATTCGATCAATATGTTTACAACCATGTGCTTGCTCCTTTGCAACTTTCTGCCGGCTATAATTTAGACGAGCTTGATACTTCGAAGTTGGCAGCGATCTATGAATATCGATCTGATTCCGGAAAGTTTATTCTGTCGCCGGGTGCTTATGCTTCCCGAACCAGGGAGGTTGCCAACTATCAGTTAGGTTATTCTGCTCCTTTGTTTTCCCCTACCGGTGGTATGAAGATCAGCGCTTCAGACCTGGCTCGTTATATGATGATGCATAGTCGCCAGGGAAAGTATGCGGGCAAGAGAATCATTTCACGCAAGAGTGCACGACTCATGCAAACACCTCTAAAGTCCGATACACATTATGCGTTTGCCATTGAAAACTCAGACAAGATTATACCCGGGAAATTACTTTGGGGGCACACGGGCTCGGCTTACGGACTTCACAGTGCCATGTTTTTTCAGCCCGATGAAAAATTCGGTTTTGTTTTGATCAGCAATGGTGTTGTTCCCGGAAATACTGCCGGTGTAAATTCCTTTTTGCGACAGGCCATGTTAGTGTTGTATGAACAGCTGATTGTTCAACGAGGGGAATAGCTAAAAATAGTAAGTACAGATTGGTCAGAGAATGGACTGAAAGAAGTTTTCGCAATAAGTGCGGATTTCATTTCTTGTGGCACGAAATGCAATCATGATTTCTTCCTCGCTGCCGGTGGCTTTGGCCGGATCAGGAAAGTTGTGGTGCAGTCTGGTAGCATTTCCTGGAAATACCGGACATCTTTCCTGAGCATTGTCGCACACAGTAATGATGTAGTCAAAATTCAGGGAAAGATATTCCATGAGATTGTTGGAAGTGTGGTGAGCTATATCGATGCCATCTTCCCGCATGGATGCAATGGCACGTGGATTCACCCCATGGGTTTCGACTCCGGCACTGTAAACTTCCACCTGATCTCCGCCAAAATGTTCGAGATAGCCATGTGCCATCTGGCTGCGGCAACTGTTACCGGTGCAAAGGATGAGGATTTTCTTTCTCATATAATAGAGATGTACTACAAATTTGAACTTTTTATCATTTCCCAGATTGAAGCTAACATCAATTAATTTTCATTTAATACACTGATTCTCAGAATTTCGTTCTTCGAATCAGGAAACCTATTATGTTATTATATTCTCATTTTGCATAAGGTTGATATACATATTGCCCCTTCCTTTCTGCAGGAATGGTTATTTTCAATAAATTTAGTTATCAATATTGGCTATGCAAAAAGTATACTACGTAGGTGATTGGGCAATTCTAACAGGTCCTGTTTTTGCTGAAACCCCCTTCCATCAAAGTCCGAAGGGACTGGAAATATTCAATTACGGCGTCTGGTTGAAAGAGGCATTGGAGAAAGACCCGCACTATGCCGTGAACTCCGTATCAGCATGGGATTTCTATAACAATCTTGGTCCGGGTGACTATGAAAAAATCTTACAGGATTACCAGCTCATTGTTTTCAGCGATGTAGATGCCAAGCTGTTCCAGCTCTCACCGAAATTTTTTGATCGCAGTAAATTTGGCAAAGAAATACTGACTTTCCCCGACCGCATTCGCTTAACAGTAGAACATGTGCAGCAGGGTGGAAGG
>JBJTJJ010000498.1:0-3080 GCA_046095445.1 Sediminibacterium sp. | reverse complement strand
ATATTGTATGGGGAAATTATATTTCCCTGTACTTACTAACCCATCCATATACAAAGTCTCGCTTCTGCGGGACTTTTGTTTTATGTTTCGTTACTATCTTTTTTATAAACCATTTCAAGTACTTACCACATTCACTTCGGATGATGGAAAAAAAACTTTGGCTGATTGTATACATGTACCACGAGATGTTTATCCGGTAGGCAGGTTAGATTATGACAGTGAAGGTTTGTTGTTGTTGACGAACAATCGTTCGCTCAACCAGCAACTATTACATCCTACTTTTAGTCACCCGCGAACCTATTTCGTACAGGTCGAAGGTACAATCACCCGGGAAGCAAAAGAACTCTTAAGCAGTGGTGTATCCATTCGAATGGGGACAGAAAAGTACACTACACGCCCCGCCAAAATAGAAATAATTGATCCCGCACCTGAATTGCCGGAGAGAATCCCCCCCATCCGTTTCCGGAAAAATATACCGGACTCCTGGATATCGATAACATTAACTGAAGGTAAAAACCGACAGGTAAGAAAAATGACTGCAGCAGTTGGCTTTCCCACTTTGCGCCTGATTCGTATGGCTATCGGTTCATTAACATTGGGAAACCTGAAGCCCGGCCAATTGCTGGAGATTTCCGGAAATACGATTCGCAGGCAACTATTTTCATCTAAGGGTTAATCCACCTTCCGGACCATTGTATGCCGTTTCTTTCCAGCCCCGTATCTTTGCGGCACATTGTTAAACGAGGTTATGAGTCAATTGCATTTATCAGAACAGGAACAAATTCGCCGGGAGAAACTGGTGAAACTAAGAGCAGCAGGTATCGACCCTTACCCTGCTTCATTGTATCCTGTTACCCATTTTTCTCAGGATATCAAAAATCGCTATACAGAAGAAACCAAGGACCAGTTCACTTCTCTTTGTCTGGCCGGTCGAATCATGAGTATCAATGACAAGGGCAAGGTTTTCTTTTTAAAGATTCAGGATAGCCACGGGATCATACAACTTTACGTAAAGCGAGATGATATTTGTCCGGAGAATGATTACACCCTCTGGGATGTATTGGTGAAGCATGGACTTGACCTGGGAGATATTATCGGAGTGACTGGATTTGCCTTTGTCACCAAAACAGGAGAAACATCTGTTCATGTGCAAACCCTCACATTGCTTTCCAAGTCATTGAAACCTCTTCCGGTAGTGAAGAGAGATGAAGATGGGCAGGTACATGATGCAGTAACTGATCCCGAATTCAGGTACAGACAGCGATATGCTGACCTCGTCATCAATCCGGCAGTACGGGAGACATTTGTTCAGCGCACCCGATTGGTGAATACCATTCGTCAATTCCTGAATGAGCACGGAGCCATTGAAGTGGATACCCCGGTATTACAATCCATTCCGGGAGGTGCAGCTGCCCGCCCATTTATTACGCACCACAATGCGTTGGACATACCCTTTTATTTGCGTATTGCCAATGAATTGTATTTGAAGCGGCTCATAGTGGGTGGCTTTGATTGGGTATATGAATTCAGCCGAAATTTCCGCAACGAGGGGATGGATCGAACCCACAATCCGGAATTCACAGTGCTGGAATGGTATACTGCCTATAAAGATTATATCTGGATGATGGAGATCACTGAACAGCTCTTTGAAACCATCGCCCTTACCCTGCATGGTACTACTGATGTGCCATTGGGAGATAAAGTCATTCATTTCAAAGCACCTTTTCCCCGCATTAGTATCTATGATGCCATACAACAAAATACGGGCATCGATGTCTCTGGCATGGAAGAACAGGAACTGAGGGATGTTTGCCGGCAACTGAATATTTCGGTGGATCCCAAGATTGGCAAAGGAAAACTCATTGATGAATTGTTCAGCGCCACGTCGGAACATACTTTCATACAACCCACTTTCATCATCGATTATCCGGTGGAGATGAGTCCGCTCACCAAAAAACATCGTTCCAAGTCCGGACTTGTTGAGCGATTTGAACTGATGGTGAATGGAAAGGAACTCGCCAACGCATATTCTGAGTTAAATGATCCTATTGATCAGCGGGAGCGGTTCGAAGAGCAGATGAAACTGATGGAGCGGGGGGATGATGAAGCCATGTTCATTGACCATGATTTTCTGCGGGCATTGGAATATGGTATGCCACCTACTTCCGGAATTGGTATTGGAATTGACCGTCTGTGTATGATGATGCTCAATCAGCCATCCATACAAGATGTGCTGCTATTTCCGCAAATGCGGCCCGAGAAAATGGACTAATGATATACTTGTATAGTGCAGTACAATAAAAAAAGGAAGGTAAATGCCCTCCTTTTTTTATTGACGTAATGACGTAGAGAACTTAATTCATTAATCCCGATAATTCAGTGCAGGCGGGCGATTGCCGAGTAGTGCTTCGTATTGATAATTGCCTTTCATTTTTTTGAATTCTTCGGTTGCTTTCAAAATAAGATCTCTATTTGTAAACAGATCAATAGCTGTGTGTGCCATTGTCTTGGCTGCAACAAGCATTCCTTTCGTGCCAATACCGGTTCCGCCGGCAGCTATTGCTTGCCAGCTATGAGCAGCAGTTCCGGGTACCCAAGTAGCGGTTCTTAAACCAACAGTTGGTACTGCATAACTTACATCCCCAACATCTGTGCTGCCTCCCCCTGCATCCATATCTAATTTTAGTGATTTTACTGATATTGCTGATTCAATTGCGGGTGGGTTATTGTCAAAACTGCTCTGAATTTTTTGGGCAAATACTTTTTCTTCTTCGGTATAGGTTACACCACCAATTTTTTCCAAATTTAACTGCATAACTTCTGCCAATGTTCTATTTAACAGGAGATCATGTGTGCCCCCAATAATTTCATAATCCATTTTAGTTTCTGTGCCCAAAGCAGCGCCTTCTGCTGCTTTTACTACTCTGTCAAAAATTGATTTGACCACATCGCGCTTAGGGTGTCGAACATAGTAGTATACTTCAGCAAAATCAGGGATAACATTTGGAGCTTTCCCTCCATTGGTTATCACATAATGAATTCTGGTCTCCTGTGGTATATGTTCTCGCATCATATTAACC
>JBJTJJ010000497.1:0-6508 GCA_046095445.1 Sediminibacterium sp. | reverse complement strand
GTACCGGCATACGCATTCCTCTGGAGCGAGCACTACGTTATCAACCATCACTTCAGAAGATATACCCGCAACGAATTAACCTCCTTGTTTCAGCACTTACCCGGGAAGCTAATCTATCAAACTTATTATAATTCATTTCTTTTCCTGCCAATTGCAGCTTATCGATTATTGATGAATGGCTGGAAGAAATGGAGAGGCAACTCATCAAAATCAGAGGTGAAATACGATTATGAAGTGCTGGGAACAGGGGGTTGGATAAATACTGTTTTATCCGGAATTTTTCACCTGGACTATTATTTGTTGAAAGCAGGTATTCGTTTCCCTGCGGGAGTTTCCATCATGATTTTCTTCCAGAAAGAAAATAAAACTGCCAGCTAAAAATCTCATTCATTGCAAACTGGAAGCACTTCCCATACCAATAACTGGCAAGCCTTTTGGAGCTCGAAGCCCGAACTCTTTGGTTCCGTCATGCAAAGAAATGCAGTCTTTTTTACAAATATTTTACTGAAAAATAAGATTATACAAGAAGGCCAGCGAATTCTTGATTACGGCTGCGGCTGGGGTTCTTTAGCAATTCAGCTTAAGGGGATAGCCGCTTATTATCAGGGGTTAGATATTTCTAAAGCATGCATTGACTCCTGCAAGCAATTGTTTACTGCTGAGCAGCAATTTCACTTTGATACCATAGATGCTCAAACCCCTGACAAAAATTTAGAGCCATTCATCGCCAAGAACGAACAGTTTGATCTTATTATCATACTCAGTGTAATTCAATATTTTGAGGATATTTCGAAAGTGGAATTGCTCTTGGCGAATTGTAAAAACTTATTAGTAGAAAAAGGTAAAATTATTTTAGCCGATGTGATTCAGCCCGATAAAGGCCTGATGAAAGATATCATCAGCAATCTGAAAGACAGCATAAAAAATGGCTACTTCTTTTCTTTTATCCTTTTCATGATCAAGGCCAGATTTTCATCTTATCACCAGATAAGGGTGAAAAACAATCTACTGAGTCTATCGGAAGCAGATGTGGCCGGAATTTGCAAAAAACTGAATCTGCACTACGAGCCAATGCCGGTATGTACACTACAACATAGTAGGGTCAGCTATTGCATAACCAATAGTTCCCTGTAACTTCGCATTGCCCTGATAGGTTTTTTTATTAATAAGTTATTCATGGCACAGTCAATTACCCGATTTTTTTCAAAGCCATTTTTTAATAACAGACGCAACGTCAATTTAATTTATCTGGCTATCGCCGTTTTGGTTAGCCTGAAAATTTATTTTCTGGAGACATGGGACAACTACGATTGCTTTAGCGCATCTTTTAGTCACCTGAAAAATAACCTCGATCTCTACCAACCTTATCCCCTGGAATATCAAACACTATTTGTGTACAGTCCGAGCTTCGCTGTGCTGATGGGTCTTTATGATTTTTTCCCGGATGGAATAGGAATTCTCTTGTGGAATCTTACGCATACCATCGCTTTTATCACTGCCATTCACTTTCTTCCAATCAAAGAAAATAAGAAAGTTTTTTTGTTATGGTTTTGTCTGGTGGAATTCATCACTGCAGCAGAAAATGTGCAGACAAATGCCAGCGTTGCTGCATTAATTATGCTGGTTTTCATCTTTCAGCAACAACAAAAAACCAATTGGTCTGGCCTGTTTTTTGCAGCAGGCGTTTTCTTTAAAATCTATGTGCTCACCTCAGGTGTATTTTTTCTCTGCTTTAAAAAGAGATTTTCCTTTGCCATCAAAGTGCTGGCTTGGTCCCTGCTTTTTTTCGCTCTCCCGCTCTTATTTATTTCCTTTGATCAGTTACTATTCCTTTATGGCAGTTGGCTGGAAAGATTACAAAAACAATCTGCCCGCCATTCCTTAAGTCTTTTAGGAGTAATTGATTTGTTGCACATTGAGAGTCTGCAACAGGGTTACATCATTATAGCAGGTGTTGTAACAATGTTATTGGTGTTAATAAAAAAGGAAGTATATCAACATCTGGAATTTCAGCTTCTTTATTTGGGGGCTATACTGATGTTCACCATTATTTTCAATCCTGGTGTTGAATCCCCCACTTATATTATCGCAATCCCTGGTGTAGCGTTATGGTACCTCTATGGTCCCCAAAAACAGTGGAGGAAGTATCTACTAATACTTGTATTCATATTCACCTGCCTGTCGCCTACAGAGATATTTCCGAGATTTATTCGCGACCAGATATTCAATCCGCTGCATATCAAGACCATTCCTGTAATAATCGCGTGGTTTGTTTGTATATTTGAACTTTTCTACTGGAAACAGCCTACTCAACAGGAAAACGCCTTCTCATGAAAGTACTCGTTACCGGAGCAGATGGATTCATTGGCTCACACCTAACAGAAACACTGGTGCGCAGAGGGTATGATGTGCGTGCCTTTGTTTATTACAACTCTTTCAACTCCTGGGGATGGCTCGATTCCTGCGCCGCAGATGTAGCAGGAAAATTTGAGGTTTTCAGCGGTGATGTAAGAGACCCCCATGGTGTCAAGAAAGCCATGGAAGGATGTGATGCAGTTTTACACCTGGCAGCACTCATAGGCATTCCTTATTCTTATCATTCTCCCGATACCTACGTCGATACCAACGTGAAAGGAACCCTGAATGTATTACAAGCTGCCCGTGAACTGAACCTCCAAAAAGTAGTACATACTTCCACCAGCGAAGTTTATGGCACAGCTATTTTCGTGCCCATCACTGAAGACCATCCATTGCAGGGACAATCGCCCTATTCTGCCAGTAAGATTGGAGCAGACCAAATGGCCTTCTCCTTTTATTCTTCCTTCGAAACACCGGTTGCCATTATAAGACCCTTCAATACCTATGGACCCCGGCAATCTTCTCGTGCAGTTATTCCTACCATCATCACTCAAATTGCTGCAGGGAAAAAACAAATTCAGTTAGGTGCTACTTCTCCTACACGCGACTTCACTTTCGTGGAAGATACTGTCGAGGGCTTCATCAAAGCACTTCATTCAGATGATGTAATCGGAAAAGTCACTAACCTGGGAAGTGGGTTTGAAATCAGTATCGGACAAACAGCTAGTACCATCGCTTCGCTGATGGCAGTGAATGTAGAATTTACAACCGATAACCAACGGATTCGCCCGGAAAAAAGTGAGGTTGAACGCCTCTTTGCCAGCTACACCAGAGCAGAAAAAAGAATGGGCTGGTCACCGGTATATGGTGGGGAAGATGGATTTAAAAAGGGATTGATAAAGACCATTGAATGGTTCAGCGATCCCAATAACCTCGGACGTTATAAAACCAATCAGTACGCAATCTGATGAACTATACCCTAAGTTTATTGTAATTTCAGGTATGAAAAAACAGGCGGTCATTTTATGTGGCGGTAAAGGAAAGCGGCTAAGACCTTATACCATTGTTTTGCCTAAACCACTCATGCCTGTGGGAGAATATCCCATCCTGGAGGTCATCATTCGTCAACTAGCATTGCAGGGATTTGATCAAATTACTTTAGCAGTTAACCACCAGGCAGAACTGATCACCGCCTTCTTTGGGGACGGAAGCAAATGGAACATCCATATCAATTATTCACTGGAGGATGAGCCCCTTGGTACGATGGGACCACTCAAGTTGATCAACGAGCTGCCTGAACATTTTCTGGTGATGAACGGAGATATTCTTACAGACCTTTCATACAAACATTTTTTTGAAAACCACCTGCGCCACAATGCAGTTTTCAGTATTTGTTCGCATGAGAGAAAAGATAAGATCGATTATGGTGTACTGGATACGCAAAACGGACAACTTACCGGCTTCAGAGAAAAACCTGAAACCACTTATGAAGTAAGTATGGGTATCTATATGGTTAGTCGGCGTGCTATAAAACATATTCCCAACAATCAACCCTACGGATTCGATCAGCTAATGCTGCAACTTTTGCAGGAACAGCAATCAGTTCGTGTAGAAAAGTACGATGGCCTTTGGCTAGATATTGGTCGCCCGGATGATTACCTGGAGGCAATAGAAAAATTTGATCAGCTGAAAGATAAAATTTTATATGCCTGATGCACTCATTTCCGGTGCGGGTGGATTCATAGGCAAGGCGCTGACAACAGCATTGCGCCTGAACAATTTCTCTATCACTGAACTCACCAGAGAAAATGGAGACATTGCCGATCCTGCTACCTGGGAGTCTGCACCTGCTCAGCAGCTGGTCTTTCATCTCGCAGCGAGAACCTTCGTACCCGACAGCTGGAGCAACCCTACAGCATTCATTCATACCAATACCATCGGCACCTTGCAAGCACTGGAGTATTGCCGAAAACATAGTGCATCATTGGTCTATGTAAGCTCTTATCTCTATGGCAATCCAACCTCACTGCCTATAGCAGAAACGGCACCCATTCACACCCCTAACCCTTACGCACTCAGTAAAAAAAATGCAGAAGACCTCTGCTTCTTTTACCACCAATGCTACGGCGTAAATGTTACTATCTTACGACCTTTCAATCTTTATGGCGAGGGACAAAAAAATACTTTCCTGATTCCTCAACTAATTGAACAGGCAATACACGACAAGCGGTTTCATATAAAAGACCTTGCCCCGAAACGCGACTATCTTCACCTCGATGATTTCATCCGCGCACTGGTAGCGACCACACAGCTCAATGGGTTACATATCATCAACCTGGGGTCAGGTAAAAGTTATAGTGTAGAGGAAATTATTCAATGTATTTGCCGGCTGGAAGGGCAGAACTATCCTATTCTGAATGATAATATCCGCAGACAAAATGAAATCATGGATACGGTTGCAGATATCTCGCTCGCAAAAAAGCTTCTTCGTTGGGAACCCAATATATCCATTGAAAGCGGACTTCTTCGAATGCTTCAATACCATCGCAACTTACTTTCCTCCAAATAAGGAACACATTAAAATTTAGTTTTACCTTTGATGTGATGTCCCCCCACGACCCAAAGTCCAGTTTAGCGATTGTCATCCCGGTCTGTAATGAACGGGGTAATCTACCCGTGTTGATTGCCGAATTGGAAGAAGTTTGTACTGCCCTGCCTTATTCGTATCAATTCATTTTTGTAGAAGACAGCAGCACCGATGGTACGCTGGAATACCTTCGTGAGCAATCCCAACTCCACCCACACATCTTTTATATCTCCCTTACCAAAAGCTTTGGACACCAAAATGCCCTCAAAGCAGGACTCGACAGGGCAGAGGCAGATGCCGTCATCACGATGGATGGTGACCTGCAACACCCGCCCTCATTGATCCCTGAATTGGTACAACAATGGGAAGCGGGTTATGATATTGTATTCACCATCCGCAATGACCACAAAGACATTGCTCTTTGGAAAAAAAGAACTTCACAAATTTTTTATGAGGTAATTAATAACCTCTCCGATATTGATATACAACCCGGAACAGCTGACTTCCGGCTGATGGATAAAAAAACGGTCCGGGTCTTTCGTCAATTCAACGAGGCAGATCTATTTCTGCGTGGCCTGATTCAGTGGATGGGGTATCGCCGCATCGGCATAGAATATACTTCGCGTCTTCGCCAAAGTGGTCAAACCAAGTACTCCTTAAATAAAATGGTTCGCTTTGCCCTGCAGGGCATTACCTCCTTCAGTACAAAACCATTATACATCGCCGCCTATCTGGGATTGTTTTTCTCTCTCAGCTCCGTCATCTTCATCCCCTATTCCATTATCGGATACTTTTATGGACATGCCGTTTCAGGCTGGGCCTCCATCATTGCAACTCTGGCATTTTTTGGCGGACTCCAACTGATGATCCTGGGCATCATCGGCATCTACATTGGTAAAATTTACATGCAGAGCAAAAACAGACCCCACTACATCGTCAAAGAAACCAACCTGCCATGAAAAACAGGTATGTGCTGCTGAGTTTTGATGTGGAGGAATTTGATATGCCACTGGAATTCAGACAATCCATTACCATCACCGAGCAACTGGAAGCAGGAAAAAAAGGATTAGATGCAATTACCCATCTGCTCAACAAGAGCAACCTTTCTACCACACTTTTTACAACGGCATTTTTTGCTCAAACTTATCCGGAACCCATTCGCAAGCTTTCAACTCAACACGAAATTGCTTCCCATACTTTTTATCATTCCTGGTTCAAAGAAGAACACCTCCTGGAATCAAAAGTAACACTTGAGTCCATTGTTGGTCAGCCCGTCACCGGATTTCGGATGCCACGCATGAAAGCCATAGACACACAACAAGTGGCCAACGCCGGATATGCCTATGACTCTTCCATCCACCCCACCTGGATCCCGGGAAAATACAATCACCTGAGGACACCCCGCACCATGACAGCTCTTTCAGGCATTCAACGAATTCCTGCATCTGTAAGTCCATACCTTCGTATTCCCTTGTTCTGGCTGAGTTTTAAAAATTTCCCCTACAGCTTCTATAAATATCTTGTCAAGCAGACCTTGCAAAAAGATGGCTATTGCTGCCTATA
>JBJTJJ010000496.1:0-5126 GCA_046095445.1 Sediminibacterium sp. | reverse complement strand
CTTGTACACCGCATCATTGCTCGCCACACTTACCTGCATCCTGCTGGCTGTATCGCGGGCAAGCATGATCAACTATTTCATTCTCTTCTATTGCTTCGCACATCTCACCCGACAGAAAAAATTGGTGCGCTTTTTCCACCTTGCATTCATTGCGGTTGTTCTCTTATTGATCTTTGTTGTGAAGGGAGATATCTTGACTTTTGTAATTGATACCCTTCGATTTCAAAACGCATCCAGCATTGGCCACGTGCTGGAATGGATGAATGGGTTACAAGCCATGGCAGCTAATCCATTGGGGTTGGGACTTGGCGCTTCGGGTCGCGTAGCCATGGAAACCAATGATAACATCGGTGGCGAAAATCAGCTCATCATTATCGGAGTACAAACAGGCATCCCTGTTTTGCTCGTATATATTTTCATTTATTTTTTGCTGCTGCAGACCGGCTTCAGACATCTCGGACTGGCAAGCGGAAAAAAGAGGAGACTCATCCTGGCAGTTATCTTTCTGAAAATAGGCATGCTGATTCCCTTGCTCACTTCCTACATCGACTCCTTCAATTACATCACGTATACCATCAATTTTTTGAGTGGACTCATGATCAATGTAATCATGTATAGAGAAGAATACGAGCAGGAATTACCCAATGATGTAGAAACGGTATCAATCAAATAATCCGTAACGGATGATGCAGTAAATGGCGCGGAAGCCATCTTTCCAATTGATTTTCTTTCCCTCGGCAAAGGTTCTGCCATAATAAGAAATACCTACTTCATAAATGCGCACCCCGGGAAAACGAACCATCTTGGCAGTTACTTCCGGTTCAAAACCAAAACGCTTCTCTTTTAAATCGAGACTTTTCAGGATATCTGCCCGGAACAATTTGTAACAGGTCTCCATGTCCGTCAGGTTCAGGTTGGTGAACATATTGGAAAGGAAGGTGAGCACTTTGTTGCCGATGCTGTGCCAGAAGAACAAGATGCGGTGTGGATTTCCACCGATGAAACGGGAACCATATACCACATCAGCATGTCCTTCGATGATGGGCTTGAGCAGGATGGAAAATTCACGGGGATCGTATTCCAAATCGGCATCCTGAACAATAATATAATTACCCGATGCGAGCCGGATACCCGTATGCAAGGCAGCGCCCTTTCCCTGGTTCACCGTATGTTGTTCATAACGAATGAAGGGATACCGTTGCATCCAATCAGCCACTACCTCCCCTGTCTTATCGGTAGAGCAATCATTCACCACAATAATTTCCTTATCGAAGCCGGCGGGCAATTCAACAGAGATAAGCCGCTCGAGAATTGATCCGATAGTGGGTTCCTCATTGTAAGCGGGAACAAGTATACTGAGCACCTGATTCATGAGCGGCAAATATAATCAATTTGCGGGGGAACGAAGCCGCTGCAACCAATGAGCAGCACCAACAGCAGATAGTAAAAGAATCAGTGGTACAACAACTATAAGCATACGCTGGTAGGCAGATACCGCCAATGTTCCCGCAAGGAAAAGGAATACAACCGATAGCAAGGTCCATATCCATGGGGCTGCCTTACTGCGAAAACAGAAGCAACTGATGCAGGAAAAAATAAATAAGAAGAATACTAATGCTCCGGCAGGTATGCGCATCAATTGTGCCATGCGGAAATAATGATAGGAGAAGGGGATGCCGAAAAACAAACGACCGGTATTGGCGATACAATTCTTCACATACTTCATTGGATGTTGCCGTATGTTCTCCCAGGCCTGCTGACGAAATGCCTCATCTCTTTCTACGCCTTGCAGGCGGAAGATGCGATCGTAATCTGCCTGGTGGTGTACAGCAAATTGTGCAGCATTGCAGGGTTGGGTGGAATCATATCCGCAATATGCCGTGAAATGATCATCGTTCCAATCACCGAATTCACCTTCTACCGGCGTGCTCGCCCAATAAAAAGACATACCTCCGCTATTGGCCCAATACAATGGTTTTCCGGTGAGTTGAAATGTATAAAGCAGATAGGGAATGTTCACCAGAAAGGCAATCAGCCAGGTGATGAAATATTTTTTCATCAGGTCATTCCTCTTCAACAACAACAGCAATGAGCTTCCTATCAGCAGGAACAAAGTGACATAACCGAAAATGATTTTTGTCAATGCCAGATAACCAAATAAGAACCCCGCTATCCAGGTATCACGGGTTCTGCCGGATGGTAACCCGGAACGAATAAAATAGAATAGAAAACCACTCATCAGACAACTGCTCAGGGGCTCTGTGTATAGCCATGCCAACTCTTTGTAGGCCACATAATAAAAAGCCCACACCAATGAAAACAAAATGGAGAGGGGCCTGCTGACCAATAACCGCAGCGTCTTATACAACATGACTACCGATACATATTGAAACAAACCATTCATCATTACCGGCAGCAACAAAGATGACTTCAGAAGAACGAAGGGCACCAATACCAGCGGATAGCCGGGTCCATTCCAGAGATTCAATTCCCCCCGGGGAGAATAAAAACCCTGTGCCAGGTTCTGTGCGAACATGAAATAACGACCTTCATCTCCCTCCATAACATCGCGATGGCCCAGTGCAGCCAGGGTTGTATAGAGCAATAAAAATGGCAGGAAACAAAACCAGGGATTGGCTGATAATTTTTTCATTGACTCTAAGTTAGGTTATCTTTACCCTATCAAGCAAACGGGTTCACCCGCTCTTGCGAATGTACTATAATGCCGGAATCTGATATGCCCCGCCCCATTCAAGTATTCATCGATGTCCGGGATTTACGCATCGCCAAAACCGGGGCGAAGACAGTGCTGGAAGAAATTTGTCTGCAACTTAAAAAGGGGTACCCGGGATTTACCATTCATTTCATAGACACGCCCTTCCCGGTGTACACCGGGAAAAACAAGTGGCTGAAAGCACTGGAGCATGCCCGTTTCTTTGGATGGAAACAATTTACCCTGCCCATCATTTGCATGGTTAGGGGATGCGATATACTCTTTTGCACGGATTATTTTTTGCCGCTTTTCCCGGTTCGATTCAAAACAGCCGTTATTTTTTATGACGCCTTCTTCTGGCAATACCCGGAACAATACAATCGTTTTTGGCTGAAATTGCTGCACCATATTGCAGTGCCGGCTGCCCGGAGAGCTTCCGCCATCATTACTATTTCTCATCATTCCAAAGAGCAGATCGTCCAGTGCGTCGGACTTCCCCCCGAAAAAATTCATGCGATTCACCTGGCACCGAAATCTTCCTCCGGCATCGTGAGCGCCGATTACCATGCGTCTGCCGAATCAGGAAAAAAATACATACTGCACATTGGTGTACTGGAAAAAAGAAAAAACCTGCTCAACCTGATCAAGGCATTTGCCTTGTTGAAAGAAGCCGGTTATGAAAACTACAACCTGGTACTCGCAGGTGGTACAGTGCCCAAACATAAATTAGATGATAGCGGAAACATTCGCCGATTGATAAAAGAATTAAACCTCGAAGAGGCCGTTATTCTTCCCGGCTTTATCAGCGATGAGGCGCTCGCACATTATTACCAACAGGCCAGTCTCTATGCTTTTGTATCTGTTAACGAAGGATTTGGATTGCCCATTTTGGAAGCATTCCAGCACCGGCTGCCCACGCTGATTGCCAACAACAGTTGCCTGCCCGAAGTAGGTGGAGATGCAGTGCTAACCTGCGATCCCTATGACCCGGTGGATATTGCTGAAAAAATGAAAATGATCGTGAGTAATCCTGCCCTGCAGGAAGAGCTGATTCAAAAAGGATTGCGGCGTTTGCATGACTTCTCCTGGGAAAAAACAACAGATGAACTCATGCAGGTTTTCCGCGAACTGGTGAAGGAAAAAAACTAAGCTGCTCTATTTCAGTTCAGCATCCATCATTCCCCGAACGACATCATCGAGGCGGTAAGCAGCTTTCCAGCCCAACACTTTTTCTGCCTTGGAGGGATTGGCATTGCCGTTGAAAAGATCCGCCGGCCGGAACAATTCAGGATCGATTACTACATGGTCGCGCCAATTCATCGATAAATAATCAAATACTTTTTCAGTAAATGCTTCCAATGAATGGGTTTCTCCCGTGGCGATTACAAAGTCCTGTGCTTTTTCCTGCTGCAGCATGCGCCACATGGCTTCCACGTATTCAGGCGCCCAGCCCCAGTCCCGCCGGATCTGCAGGTTACCGAGGTTAAGTTTTTCCTTGCTGCCCCGATGGATGCGACAAGCAGTGGAAACGATTTTTCGGGTCACAAAACGATGTGGGCGAAAGGGGGACTCGTGGTTGAACATGATACCGGAGCAAGCATAGAGTTGATAGGCCTCGCGGTAGTTAATTACCTGCCAGTGAGCAGATGCCTTGGCAATGGCGTAAGGACTTCGGGGGCGGAAGGGAGTATGCTCGTCAGCCGGTTGTTCATCGGTCTCCCCGAAACATTCGCTGGAGCCCGCATGGTACATGCGTGTGGGAAGTCCGGTGAAACGCATGGCTTCCAGGAGGTTCAGGGTACCGATGCTAATACTTTCATAGGTCTCCACGGGTTGTTCGAAGGAGAGACCTACAGAGCTTTGGCCGGACAAATGATATACTTCATCGGGACGAATACGGGAGAGGGTGGCGAGGGTACTCTTGAAATCGATGGTATTGATGGAAACAGGACGAATGTGCTCGAGTAAACCCAGTTTGCGCAGGTTATCGAAAGGATTGGTGGTGGCATCTCTGGAACCTCCATATACCTCGTATCCCTTTTCGAGGAGGAGGGAACTCAGGTAGGCCCCATCCTGACCGGATACACCACAAATCAATGCCTTTTTCATGGGTCGATGCTGTTAGAAATGAACACAATTTTACTATAAAACATCCATACGGCAAGGAGGGGGAATTGGATGTTTCTTATAGCCCAATAAGTACCCCCATTTTATCAGGTCTCGCTTTAATTGTAACTTGCCCTTTCACTATACCTTTCACCATATCCATCAACACACCCCATGCTGCAAGCAGTGAGACAAAGACTGGGCGAGAACATGACCTCCTCCGACCGCATGGTCACACTATGGCGGCTGGTGCCCTTCGTGCTGCGCGGACTATGGGAAAAATGTTTCATGGGCAGGTCCGCAGGAC
>JBJTJJ010000495.1:0-3781 GCA_046095445.1 Sediminibacterium sp. | reverse complement strand
CATTCTGGGAGACACTGCCATCTGTGTTCACCCGGATGATTTGAGGTACCAGCACCTGATTGGACGAACAGCACTTGTTCCCCTTATCAACCGCCAAATACCCATCATTGCGGATGACTATGTCACACCTGATTTTGGTACCGGTGCATTGAAAGTTACCCCTGCCCATGACATGAACGATTACCAGCTGGGTATCAAGTACGGACTGGAAGTAATCGATACCATGAATGACGATGGGACTATGTCCGAAGCTGCTGTTCTGTTTGTGGGAGAAGATCGGCTGGAAGTAAGAAAAAAAATCATTCCTCAACTGGAAGCTGCCGGACATCTGGTAAAAGTCGATACATATGTCAATCAGGTGGGCTTCAGTGAAAGAACTGATGCGATGGTTGAGCCCCGACTGAGTATGCAGTGGTGGGTAAGTATGCAACAGTTGGCTACCCCTGCACTGGAGGCAGTAATGCAGGATGACATCCATTTTCATCCTTCTAAGTTTAAAAATCTCTATCGACACTGGATGGAGAACATTAAAGACTGGTGCATCAGCAGACAGTTATGGTGGGGACATCGGATACCTGCCTACTATGCGCCTGATGGGTCTTTTGCAGTTGCAAAATCTGCAGAGGAAGCACTCGAATTGCTGCAGAAAGAACACCCCGGGTTAACAAAAGATGATATCAGACAAGATGAAGGCTGTTTAGATACCTGGTTCTCGAGTTGGTTATGGCCTTTTGAAGTATTTCATGGTTTGTCCCAACCCGGCAATCAACAGGTTAACTATTATTATCCAACCAGTACCCTTGTGACGGCTCCTGAAATCATTTTCTTTTGGGTAGCCCGAATGATTATGGCAGGGTATGAATACATGGGAAAACTACCTTTCAAGGATGTTTATTTTACAGGTATTGTGCGGGACAAGCAGGGTAGAAAAATGAGCAAAAGTTTGGGCAATTCTCCCGACCTATTGGGTTTGATAGATCAATATGGTGCAGATGCTGTTCGCTTTGGGATCATGATTGCATCGCCTGCAGGTAATGATATTTTATTTGATGAGGCAGGTCTGGAGCAAGGACGTCACTTCAACAATAAGCTCTGGAATGCCATGCGATTGGTTCATGGCTGGAAAGAACGCATCAGCAAGGAGGCAGGTAACAGTGCAGAGACTGCGTTTGCCCGCAACTGGTTCGAACAAAAATTACTTCGCACCAAGGCAGAGGTTGCCGAGATGATGCGACAATTCAGACTTAGTGAAGCACTGAAAACCATTTACTCACTTATCTGGGATGACTATTGCAGTTGGTACCTTGAATGGGTAAAACCCGGCATGGAACAACCGGTTGCACAGGAAGTGTATGAACAAACAATTGAATTGTTCGAGGAATTGTTGCACCTTCTCCACCCTTTCATGCCATTCATAACTGAAGAAATTTTTCACCTATTACGAACTCAGTCCACCGACCTGTGTGCAAGACCTTATACAGTGATAACGCCTGCCAATGAAAATGTATTGGCAGCAGGAAGTCTTTTGCAACAACTCATTTCTGCCCTGCGGGATGCACGCAACAAACAACAAATCAAACCCAAGACTGCGATTGAGTTAGCCATACAGACGGAACAGCCGGAAAAATACCGGGAGATCACTCATTTGCTATCCAGACAGGTCAATGCAGCTACAGTCTCATTCACAGCCGAACCAATACCAAAAAGTATCGTGGTTGCACTTGAAAAAGATCGCTTTTATATTTCTGCGGGAGAAGTCGGTAATACGCTTGTTCAAAAAGATGGACTAATGAAAGACTTACAACACCAGCAACAGTTTCTGGAACAAGTAAGAAGAAAATTACAGAACGAAAAGTTCGTCAACAATGCCAAACCGGAAGTAATTGCTTTGGAAAGAAGAAAAGAAGCGGATGCAGTTGCGAGGATTACAACTATTGAAAGCGCCCTGAAGGAATTGAATAATGAATAGAGTGCTTGACAATTTATTTCCTTCAAGCATACTCCATCGTGTAATGGTGGTTGTTCTATTACTATTGTGTCCGGTGGTTGAACTATCGGCGCAGGGAGCTGCAGATTATGCAACACTCAAAGCAATTAATCCACGTTATCCGGACAATCAACTATTCAAAACCTTTTCACGAGAAGCCTATCCTGTGGCTTTCAGTTTACCCATCGGAATCATGGCTGTTTCTATTATCACAGAAAACAAGAAAGGACAACAAGTCAGTTACGAGATGATGGGGGGACTACTTCTTTCGGCGGCTGCAACCGGGTTACTCAAAGAGGTTATTCAACGACCACGACCTTATCAACGATACAATGACATTTATCCGGATAGTCGGGAAGATGGCAACTCCTTCCCTTCCGGCCATACCTCACTGTCATTTTCCAATGCTACTTCTATTTTATTGAGCACCCAAAAATGGTACCTGGCGGCACCTGCGTATGCATGGGCGTGCGGAGTAGGTTATTCCCGAATTTATCTGGGACAACATTATCCGAGTGATGTGATTGCGGGGGCAATAACAGGTGCGGGAGGAGCATACTTATCTCATGTACTCCGGAAAAAATTTTTTGATGGACCCCGGCGCAAAAAACCGGTTCGGATGCCATGATGATTATACCAGGACATGGGTATCTTTAATCACACCCATCACAAAAACACTTTGTAACTGACCGATGTTCTCTGCCTGGCTTAGTTTATTCACATGGAAATGATAGTAATCATCCATGTTCTCCGCTACTACTTTCAGCATAAAGTCAAATTCACCCGATATATTATAGCAGGCAATGATTTCCGGCATTTCCATGATGCTTTTGATGAATCTGCTTCCGGCACTTTTGTTGTGTTGACGGAGAGAAACATAACAAATCACCATCAGTCCTTTGTTAACCAGATTGGGATTTAGTAAGGTGGCATATTGACGAATGACTCCCTGCGTTTCCAGCCGACGGATGCGTTCATGAACAGGGGTGGTACTTAATTTTACCTGGGTAGCAATTTCCCGAACGGTGGCACGTGCATTTTGCTGTAAGATGCGCAAAATGGCCAGGTCCTTTTCATCGAGCATGACTGGCAAAAGAGGTTTTTCGGCTATTATTGGTGACTTTGGCATATTATTTTAGTATTTTGTTCTGCAAATTACTATTATATAATTACTTTATACTATTTTTTATATTTATTTTATTATATAATCCTATCAAAATACCTTTGCACTCAAAATAAATTATATGTCAACTACATTCCAACACATTGACTTCACTTTGGCCAATAAGGTTGCTGACACGCGCCTGGCAGATTGGGGACGTAAAGAAATAAAACTTGCAGAGGCAGAAATGCCCGGATTGATGGCTGTTCGCGAAGAATATGCCGGTTCACAACCTTTGAAGGGTGCCCGTATTGCAGGCTGCCTCCACATGACCATTCAAACTGCTGTGTTGATTGAAACGCTGGTATCATTGGGTGCGGAAGTTAAATGGAGTTCTTGTAATATTTTCTCTACACAAGATCAGGCAGCAGCTGCGATCGCAGCAGCCGGAATTGGTGTATTTGCCTGGAAAGGACAAACACAGGAAGAAGCTGATTGGTGCATTGAACAAACGCTTTTCTTCGGCAGTCCCGATCGTCCACTGAACATGATTCTGGATGATGGTGGTGACCTCACCTATATGGTATTTGACAAGTACCCTGAATTGATCAAGGGAATCAGTGGTTTATCTGAAGAGACTACTACGGGTGTTCACCGTCTGTATGAAAGAATGACAAAAGGAACCCTTCCTA
>JBJTJJ010000494.1:0-22538 GCA_046095445.1 Sediminibacterium sp. | reverse complement strand
GAAGTAAGGGTGTTCCCAAACATTTCCATGTTCTTTCTCACATAAGCCGGAACCACATCGAACTCATTATTAGGATCGGCGGGATTATTCAGGTTGAAAGACAGGTTCCGCAATTTTTGTAACCTTTCAGCTGCTTTTCTTTTCTGCTCCTCAGCTTCATTAAAATGAATATCTTCCAATACAGGCGCAGACATTGCGGGTTGCATGGTTGGCTGAGCGGGTTCTTCGCGAACTACAAACTGGAGACTCATTTCTTCACTAACTTCTTCCATCTCTTGAATGGGTTGATGCAACGCAGAAACAGGTTGCTCTACTTCTACCACCGGAATCTCTGCTACTGGTTGAGGAGTAGCCATAGGAGCAGGTTCGGGAGCAGAGAAATGAGCAGCAACCTCTTCGGGCTGCTGCTCGGTTTCCGGTTCTTCATAAATGCGTTGGGGCTTACTCAATAGTCCTCCTAACAATATTTCAGTTGGTAAACTTGGTTGTCCCTGATTCAGTGTAAATTCCAACAGACTGGCTGCTTCGTCCTTTTTAGGGATAACAGGAATTTCGACTTCACCTGTAATTTCCGGGGAAAGTTCAAAATGAAGTGGCTTCTCAGCTTCTTCTTCCCGCATACATGCCTCGATAAAAGGATACACATCCAAATCAATAGTAAAATCCATTTCTTCTGGTATCTCGTTCACCCGAATGATCATGGGAGCAGGCGCTTCTTCGTGAACAACTGTAAGATTTACGGGCTCAAACATTTCAACTACCGGTGCCAATACAGGAATGTGATTGTCTATTGTTGGCTGTTCTTCATTCAGTACTACAACAATTTTATCGGCATCTTCTTTCTTGGCAACAACTTCCTCAGTCGATTGAAAAGGATCCTTGTGCTGAAACCCGGTAGCCACCAGGGTTATACCAATTTTATCCCCCAATTGTGAATCATATCCCATACCAACAATCACATCTGTATTCGGTCCTGCTTGCTGCCGAAGATAATTGTTGATAACATCCATCTCATCCAGGGTACATTCAAATTCGCCTTCTGCGCTGTTGATATTGATGAGTATCCACTTAGCACCCAGGATATCGTTGTCATTTAACAAGGGAGAAGCCAGTGCCTGCTCGATGGCAAGTTGTGCTCTGTTCTCCCCGCCTACTTCGGCTTTTCCTAAAATGGCTACACCTCCGTTCTTCATTACCGTGCAGACATCGGAGAAATCTACAATGATATGACCGCGGCTATTGATGATGTCGGTGATACATTTAGCGGCAGTAGCCAGAACATTGTCTGCTTTAGCAAATGCCTCACGTGCTTTCAGATCACCATATTGTACCCGAAGTTTATCATTACTAATCACCAGCAAAGTATCAACCAGGGGCTTCAATTGACGAATTCCTTCCTGTGCCTGTTGGTGCCGACGTGGTCCTTCAAAAGAGAAGGGAGTTGTAACAATACCTACTGTCAGTATCCCCAGGTCCTTACAGATCTGGGCAATGATGGGTGCACCACCGGTTCCTGTTCCGCCACCCATACCTACTGTTATGAATGCCATCTTGGTATTCAACTCGAGTATACGTCTGATTTCTTCCAGTGACTCTTCAGTTGCCAGTTTGCCAATCTCTGGATTTGCACCGGCGCCAAGTCCCTGAGTCAGGTGTGGTCCTAACTGAACCTTGTTGGGAACCTTACTTTGTTCGATGGCTTTTGCATCTGTATTACAGATAACAAAGTCCACACCTTCAATCTGCTGGTCAAACATGAAGTTGACTGCATTACTTCCTCCGCCTCCAACACCGAGCACTTTAATGATGGAAGATTTTTGTTTGGGAAGATCAAAATGTATCATACTGCTGAATTTAATGGTATCTAATGGGTTGTTGTTGTTAGTATCGGTTAGTTTCGTTGTTACTTTTATTTGTTCAGCATCTGGTCTTCTTCACTGAACATATCAATCATCTTGAATTTAAATCTGTCCCAGAATTTTATTTTTACCGGTTGTTTAATCGTCTCGTGAATTACCGTCTCTAAAATTTCCGGTCCATTTGTTTCTGCTGTTGAGTTTACTGTAGTTGGGATAGACGCTTCTGACTGCATTTTCCTTACATACTCGAGGTATTCCTGGTACTGGGGCTCATGATCATTGTATCCTTTGAGGATTAACCCTATACAGGTTGAATACATAGGCTTTTTCAGTTCCTCGATATGATTAGGTGCAAGGTGATCGTTTGTTAAGCCGATGCGGGCGTTCAAACCTGTTGTAAACTCGGTTAACTGAATCAAATGCTTTAATTGGGAACCTCCCCCTGTCAAAATTATTCCTCCATTCATCGCTCTGCTGTCAAGTCCGACCTGCTTCAGGTGGAATGAAACAAAATCAAGAATTTCTCCCATGCGAGCCTCAATGATTCCTGCCAGACTCTTCATACTGATTTCTCTGGCCGGCATCCCTTTGAATCCGGGAATTGTAATGTAGAGGTTGGATTGTGCTGCATCTACTAAAGCACTTCCATGCTGCACCTTGAGTGCTTCGGCCTGGCTTCTCAGAACACCCAGTCCGGTTTTGATATCAGATGTTATGTTCTCACCACCAAAAGGAATTACTGCAGTGTGCTTGAGGATACCTTCATAGAAAACTGCGAGGTCACTGGTACCACCACCAATATCAAGAATGGCAACGCCTGCTTCTATGTCCACGTCGCTCATCACTGCACTGGCAGAAGCCAATGGCTGTAACACCAGATCTTTGGTAGACAGACCGCTTCTGTCCACCGAACGGTGTATGTTTCGAATAGCATTGCGGTCACCGGTGATGATGTGGAAATTAGCACCCACTTTTACTCCGTTGTAACCAATCGGATCTTTGATGTTGGGGATATTATCCACATGGAAATCCATGGGAATCACATCAATGATCTGATCGCCGGCAGGTATAAAAGTTTTGCGCTGGTTGTTGATGAGTTGTTCGATTTCCTCTTTGTAGATCTCAATTTCTGCATCTTGTCTTACAATATCACCGCGTGTCTGCAGACTTTTGATGTGCTGTCCGGCAATGCCCACATACACATCACTGATGGTAAGTGTCGGATTGGATTGATACAGATTTTCCAGTGCCTGAACAATGGCACGGCGTGTTTGCTCGATGTTGAGCACAAGCCCATGCTGAACACCATTGCTGTTGGCACGCCCGAAACCAAGAATTTCAAGTTTACCAAATTCATTCTTACGACCCGCAATGGCCGCAATCTTAGTAGTTCCGATGTCCAGACCTACAATGATGGGTGATTCAATCTTACGCATAGATGCTGATTTTGTTGTTTGTTGTTGTTGTGATCGCCTTTCGGCTTATTCTTTATTGTTTTTTAATTGGGGTCTCCGGACTTCACTTTTTGCTGGTTATGGTTACCATCCGATGAGGCCTTCTTCGATAACGCCAAATTGGTGGATTTATTGTAACTTTTTTCTATGTTTTTATCCTTTGAAATGAGCACTTTTTCAGTCACATCGTCTTTAGTTGCCGGTGCTGAAATCCCTGCCTGTACCTGAGGATTCTTTTCGGCGGCATTCAATTGATTGATTCCACTTTCAATACCTTCCACTGCCCGATAAAATCCTGCAGAATCTATCAGCGTTTTGTGACGGGCAGAGTCTGCTTTAATCCCTATCAACTGACGCTTATACTGCACATTGATTTTGGAATATCGGCCATACCCCATGGTGAAATAATCACTGTGGAAGTAGGCATCTAGTTTCTGAAACTTTTCTGTGAGTCCGGATGCATCTCCCAAAAGAATACTGGGCGTTCCTGTCAGCAAGAAAAGTTCAAATTGGCTGGCAGGCAGAATCGCAACCTGACTTACCTGGGCATTCCAAAATGAATCGGCTGCCAGGTGACGACTGATGTTAATGATATCTGCCATCAGTGAGCTATCCGGACTAGACAACACTTGCTGATCTGAGGGGAAATCAGTGAAAACAGGAACTCTGGCAGTCATGTTACTGCTCAAAGGCAATTTAACGCCGGTACTGTCAATGTAATATGAGTTACCCTGTAGGGTGAAGATGCGTGCAATCGGTGCGCGTTCTACAATGGATACTTGTAACAGTCTGTTGTTATCTACAAAAATCTCCGCGTTGGCAATCCAGGGATTCCGTTCCAACATCAGTTCCATTGAGCGCAATGGGAGTTGGCTGATGGCCTTACCGGTGGCAGAAAATGTACTATCCAGTAAAGTTGCTACTTCCTTTTCGTCTATAAATAGCAGGTTGGTATTGTTTGTTTCGATTGTAACCTTAATTCCTTTGCATGGTTGTTTGTACTGACTGATCATGGCAGCTCCTAAAATCACCATCACCCCGATACCCAGTAGTATCCAGCAGGAGCGAATGATCACTTTTTTCCAGGATATCTTACGCATGATATTGATTTTGGTAAGTGAGTACTACATCATTGATCAATTGATCTATATCCCCCGCTCCTGCCATCACCAATAAATCCGGCTGAGTAGCTGTAATCCAACGCTGGCAGGCATCCCGGTTCATCAGGTGTATGATGGCTTTTGTCATTTTCTGTGCAATCATGTCACTGCTTACTCCTTCGATAGGTACCTCTCTTGCAGGATAGATAGGCAATAAGATAACTTCATCGGCCAGATCAAGACTTTCAGCAAATCCCTCACACAAATCACGGGTACGTGTAAACAAATGAGGTTGAAAAACCAATCTGATTTTTTCCGTAGGAAACATATCCCGTACCCCTGTTAGCAGTGCCCGCAATTCTTCAGGATGATGAGCATAGTCATCAATCAATACCTTTCCCTGACTATTCCAGCGATATTCAAACCGACGCTTAACTCCTCTAAAATCTGCCATTGCTTGGCGAATCGCTTCATCACTGATGCCCAGTTGATGCGCTACTGTAATGGCTGCAACTGCATTTTCAATGTTGTGTCTGCCGCCCATGGTGAGGGAAACATTGTCCAGATTATATAATTCACCGGCGATGTCAAAGCAATAGGCACCCTTGTTCAACCGAATATTATCCGCATAAACCATTGCTGTATTTTGATGCGCACTGTAGGTGATGCTGTTATCCGATTGAAAAGGAATCGATGTCTGAATTCCCCACTGGCGGATGAGACAACCGCCCTCCTTGATTTTTCCTGAAAATTCAACAAATGCTTTTTCCACTTCTTCTGCAGTACCATAGATATCCAGGTGGTCGGGATCAACAGCAGTGATCACGGCAACATCCGGTGAAAGTTTGAGAAAACTACGGTCATATTCATCTGCTTCAATAACTGCAACCGCTTTCTCACTGCTCCAGAAATTAGTGCCATAATTAGCAGCAATACCGCCCAGGAATGCATTGCATCCATAGCCTGAATGCCGAAGAATATGGGCCACCATTGTCGAAACAGTTGTCTTCCCATGAGTGCCGGCGATACAGATATTAAATGTATTTTCAGTAATCCACTGCAGCACATCACTGCGTTTCACTACCCGGTATCCATTGGTCTGATAGTAGAGCAATTCTGCGTGGTGTGCAGGTATGGCGGGCGTGTAAACCACACAATCTACATGCTTGGGGATGGCAGTGATATCCTCTGTATAATGAACTGCAATACCCTCCTCCTCCAATTGACGGGTTAAAGGGGTCGCTGCTCTGTCATACCCACCAACTATTGCACCCAGGGATTTAAAATACCTCGCCAGGGCACTCATACCAATTCCACCTATACCGATGAAATAAATGGACGATATGTTAAACCTGCTATGCATAACTATGAGTCAATATATATTGAGTAATTTTTTGAGCAGTATTGTGAACAGCAAGTGTACCTGCAGCTTTACCTAGATCTTCCCTTAATTTTTTATTTTCTGCCAACTGCAGAATCAACGGCACCAATTCTGCAGCAGCATCTTTATCGGGCATCAGCAGGGCAGCTTGCTGATCAGTTAAGTACCGGGCATTGGCAGTTTGATGATCTTCAGCGGCAAGCGGAAAAGGAACCAGGATAGCTGTCTTGGCTGCCATGCAAACTTCCGCTACAGTCATAGCTCCTGATCGGGAAACAATAATATCTGCGGCAGCATAAGCCGCATCCATCTGATAGATGAACTGGTTCACATAAACAGCAGGATACAATGCAGCGACTGTAGCATAATGATCCGCATTGTTTTTTCCGGTTTGCCAGATCAATTGAACACAATTATTCAGCTTCCCTAAATTGTGTGCGATGGCGTCATTGATACTGCGAGCCCCGAGACTTCCTCCCATCACCAACACAGTTGGAAGTCCTTCTTTTAAACCAAAGGTCTTCATGGCTTCCGCTTTTGGCAATAGATTATTTTCAATTTCCTGTCGAACTGGATTACCAGTGATGACAATGCGCTCGGCAGGGAAAAATTTTTCCATACCCTTAGTGGCAACAAAAATGGCTTTCGCCTTTTTTCCCAGAATAATATTGGATTTACCCGCAAATGAGTTGCTCTCATGTATGTAGGTATCAATTCCCTTCCACTGCGCAAAGCGCATCACCGGAAATGATGCATAACCGCCAACACCTACAACAGCAGCCGGACTAAACCGACTAAAAATTTGACGCACCTCGTTGAAACCTGCTAACAATTGAAAAGGCAGTTTCCAATTTTTCCAGAGGGAAGTTCTGTTGAATCCGGCAATCGTGATACCCACAATGTCATAACCTGCCTGAGGTACTTTTTCCATTTCCATTTTCCCTTTAGCCCCCACAAAAAGAATCTCCAATTCCGGATTGGCTGCCTGCAAAGCTTTACCAATGGCAATGGCCGGGAAAATATGTCCGCCAGTTCCACCACCGGTAATGATGATTTTCTTTTTGCCGCCAGCGGCAACACCAAGGGATGATATGTTGATGATACCCCTCATGCGGATGCAATAGCTTCGTTATTGGAATGGGGTTGCACATCTTTTCCTTCCAGTTGCTCCACGTTTCTGGCAACACTCAGGATAATGCCGATGGCTGCGCAGGTAAACAAGTAAGAAGTTCCTCCCATACTTATCAGTGGAAGTGTTATACCGGTTACCGGAAGCAGGTGAACATTGACCGCCATATTGGCCAATGCCTGTATAACCAATGTAAAGCTGAGTCCCAATGCCAGGAAGGCCCCAAAAGCATAAGGACATTTTCTGAATATGCGAATACAACGGAATAAAAACAGCAGGTAGATAAATACAATGAATGCGGCTCCTGCCAATCCATATTCTTCTATGATGATGGAAAAGATAAAATCGTTGTATGCCTGAGGCAGGAAATTTCTTTGACGACTGTTCCCCGGTCCCAGTCCCACAAGAATATTTCCATTGGCTATGGCTATATTGGCCTGTTGCACCTGATAGGGAACATCTTTATCGTTGGTATAAATAAAATCTTGTACCCTGCTCACCCAGGTACCGAATCGTCCAACATTTTTCATTCTCTCCGCTACTGCCGTCTGACGGCTATTTTCGGTCGTCGGTGGTTTGTGCGTAACAACAGCAATTGTAACAATAATAGATACGGGTATGAGTGCAATCAATATAGTAAGAAAGATATGTTTGAAGGAAACCCTGCCAATAAACATCAACAACAATGCCGTTGCACCTGTAAGCAGTGCATTGGAAAGATTGGCAGGCATGATGAGTGCACAGGTGAGCAGTACCGGAAACACCACCGGAAGGAATCCGTTCTTAAAATCCTTGATAACATCTTGCTTCCTGCTTAATAAACGGGAGATATACATGAACAAAGCCAGTTTAGCCAAATCACTGGTTTGTAACGTGAGGTTGATGACCGGTAATTTAATCCAGCGACTTCCCTCGTTGATTCTGGTACCAAAAAACAAAGTATATGCCAGCAAGGGAATGGAAACAAAGAACAGGAAGGTGGCAACCTTAGAGAAAAAAGTATAATTCATGCGATGCAGGAAGAACACGATCACTAACCCAATGATGGTGAAAGACATCTGCTTGAATAAATAAATACCTGTATTTCCCTTGTTCATTTTATACGCCAGTGATCCGGTAGCACTATACACTACCAGGATAGAAATCAATGATAACAATAAGAGTATTCCCCAGATATATCTGTCACCCCTGGTTCTGCTAACCAGTTCTCCCTTCATTCCGTCGATGGAAGGGATTTGTGTCAGTATGGGATCGTTATTGTTTGGCATGATCTTTCGCTGAATTATAATTCTTTAACAGCAGCTTTGAATTGTGTACCACGATCTTCATAATTCGTGAAGAGGTCAAAACTGGCACAGGCCGGACTCAGCAATACGACATCCCCTTTAGTAGCCAATTTAAAAGAAGCATTCACTGCTTTCTTCGCCGACTCTGCTTCTACTATGACAGGAACAATGTCTTTGAAGGCTTGCATGATCTTCTTATTGTCAGTACCCATGCATACGATGGCTTTCACTTTATCTTTTACCAATTCTGCAAGCAACTGATAATCGTTGCCCTTATCAACTCCGCCGAGAATCAATACAACCGGCTTGTTCATGCTTTCAAGGGCATACCAGGTGCTGTTTACATTCGTTGCTTTGGAATCATTGATGAATTCAACCCCCCGAACAGCAGCAACAAATTCCATGCGGTGTTCAAGACTTTGAAAGTTGTGAATGGCTTCCCTGATTTTTTCCTTGCGGATACCAAGGGTTGCTGCAGCAATACCTGCAGCCATCGTGTTGTACTGGTTGTGCTTCCCTTTGAGGGCAAAGTCATAGATGCTCATGCTCACTCGTTCTTCCTGAATTCTGAGCATCATCTGATCTCCTTTGATGTAAGCGCCTTTTTTTACTTCTTGTTTCATAGAAAAGGGTAGTGGGTTAGTATGTAAATGAATAAATGGGATTTTTTGCATGATCACTTCATCATCCTGACAGTAAATGAAATAATCCTCCTTGGTCTGGTTTTCGATGATTCGGAATTTGCTATTGATATAATTCGAAAACTGATAATCATATCTGTCCAAATGATCTTCCGTGATGTTGAGCAACACAGCTATGTGTGGTCGGAAACTATCGATATCATCGAGCTGAAAAGAGCTGATCTCCAAAACATATAATTCTCTCGGATCTGTATGCACCTGGCGGGCAAATGAATGTCCAATGTTGCCTACCAACGCAGCATCCAATCCTGCAGTGCGGCAAATAGCATAGATGAGTGAAGTGGTGGTCGTCTTACCATTACTTCCGGTAATAGCAACTATTTTACTGTTGCCTTTATATCGGAATGCCAATTCGATTTCACCAATTACTGGTATTCCCTTGCTGCGCAGTTGCTGTACAATTGGATTTTTTTCTCCAATTCCCGGACTCTTCACAACTTCATCAGCATTCATTATTTTCTCAATGTTATGTCCGCCTTCTTCAAAAGCAATACCCTGTTCTTCTAATTCAGCACGCAAAGAGGGCTTGAGTTGTCCTCCATCACTGAGGAATACATCATAACCGCGGGCAGCCGCCAGTAACGCAGCGCCAACACCGCTTTCTCCTCCTCCTAATATGACCAGACGCTTCTTCACAGTTTAACGAATCTTCAGGGTTATGATTGATAATACAACACATATAATGGTGATGATCCAAAAACGAACTGCTATCTTACTTTCGTGGTATCCTTTATTCTGGTAGTGGTGGTGTAACGGACTCATCAGAAAAATTCTTCTCCCCTCACCAAATTTTTTCTTGGTGTAGCGGAAATAACTTACCTGTAAAATCACACTCAGATTTTCCACCAGAAATACGCCACAAAAAATGGGAATGAGCAATTCTTTGCGAACGATGATTGCCAGAGAAGCAATGATACCGCCTAGTGCAAGACTTCCTGTATCTCCCATGAACACCTGTGCAGGAAATGCATTGTACCATAAAAATCCGATACAGGCACCAACGAATGCTCCGACAAAAATGGACAACTCACCGAGGTTAGGGATGTACATCACATCAAAGTAATCTGCCAAAATGTAGTTACCACTTACGTATACAAATACACCGATGCCGGCTCCGATGATAGCACTTACCCCGGCAGCCAGTCCGTCTAACCCATCGGTCAGATTCGCTCCGTTAGATACAGCAGTAATGATAAACGTAACAATGAGTATATAAATAATCCAGGTATATTTTTCTGCTCCCGGTCCTATCCAACTGATCAGCTTGCTGTAATTGAACTGATGATTTTTTACAAACGGAATCGTAGTGATGGGCGTTTTAACTTTTACGAATCGCTTTTCGATTCCATTTAATTTTCTCACAATGACATTGGAATCTTTTGCCAAACGCTCTCCTTTCTGTAATTGTGCGACTGGGGTAGTGATAACTTCTCTTTCTACGGTTACCGCGTTGCTGAAGTAAAGCGATACGCCAATGATAATTCCCAATCCAATCTGTCCAATTATTTTAGAAATACCTGCAAGACCATCGCTATCTTTTTTCACGAATTTCTCTCCTACTGCCAGTGCTTTCTGACGTGCCTTGATTTTAAAGTAATCATCCAGAAATCCAATAAAGCCCAGCCACACAGTACACAGGATCATGAGGCGTATATAGAGCTTATCGAGGTTGGCGAAAAGCAAGGTAGGTATCAGAATACTCAAGAGGATGATAATACCCCCCATTGTAGGTGTTCCCTTTTTTTGCATTTGTCCTTCCAGTCCCAAATCACGCACCGTCTCACCGATCTGACGTCTGCGTAGAAACTCAATGATTTTTTTACCATAAATGGTTGCAATCAACAAGGACAATACTACTGCCATTGCAATGCGGAAAGTCAAAAACTGAAACAGTCCTGCACCGGGAAGGTGGAAGGTTTTACTGAGCCAGCTGAATAAATGATACAACATAGACAGTTTCAGTTAATGGTTATTTATTGAGCAGTTGAAGGGTTTCACCCAACACCTGCTTATCATCAAATGGATGTTTTACTCCTTTTATATCCTGGTATTTCTCATGACCTTTGCCGGCCACTAAAATGATATCGCCTGCATTGGCAAGAGATACAGCCGTTTTGATAGCCTCTTTTCTATCACTCACCGTCAGGTATTTTCTTGCATCAGCAGCTTCCAATCCACGCTGCATATCCTGAAGAATTTCTGCCGGATCTTCTGTTCTCGGATTATCGCTGGTCAGAATTACTTTGTTACTGTATTGCACTGCAATTTTTGCCATTACTGGGCGCTTGGTTTTATCACGATCACCACCACACCCAACGACGGTAATAATAGATTCATTACCTCTTCTCAACTGACGAATAGTGGTAAGAACATTTTCTACGGCATCAGGTGTATGAGCATAATCAATGATTCCGATGATACCGGAAGCACTTACTTGATAATCAAAACGTCCTTCAGCACCGGTGAGCGCACTGAGCTGGGTAAGAACTTGTGCAGGATCTTCTCCCAATGAGCAGGCAGCACCAAATACTGCAAGCAGGTTATACGCATTGAATTCGCCGATCAACCGGAAATGAACCTGTACATCATTCACCAGCATGACCAGGCCTGTCAAAACATTTTCGAATATTCTTCCTTTATAATCGGCTGGTTGATGCAGGCTATACGTGCGACGCACCGCTTTGGTATTTTGTAACATGACCATTCCTCGCTTGTCATCAGCATTGGTCAATGCAAAAGCAGTATGGGGAAGATGGTCAAAGAAACTTTTCTTAACACGTATATATTCATCAAAAGTTTTGTGGTAGTCGAGGTGATCGTGCGTTATATTACTAAATACAGCGCCGGCAAATTGAAGTCCGGTGATTCTGTTTTGATGAATGGCATGACTGCTGCATTCCATGAAGACATGGGTGCAACCGGCTTGCTGCATCTTACTCAATAATTCATTCAGGTGAATAGCATCAGGAGTTGTATGGGTGGAGGGTAGTACAGTATCTCCAATTTGATTTTGGACTGTACTGATCAATCCGCAGTGATATCCCAGAGAGGTGAATAGGCGGAAGAGCAATGTAGCTATAGTTGTCTTGCCATTGGTACCAGTTACACCCACCAGTGTAATTTTTTCGGAAGGATTTCCATAAAAGTGATGTGCCATCCATCCCAGTGCTTCTCCTGCTTGCTTTACCTGAATAAAACTGATTCCATCGGGAGTGATGGGCGGAAACTCTTCACATACGATGGCAACAGCTCCGGCTGCAATAGCAGCAGCGATGTAGTTATGACCATCTGCCTGAGATCCTCTCACAGCAATGAACAGATCACCGGGTTCTACCAAACGGGAGTCGATGCGCAATTGACGAATTTCTCTGTCAACTGTTCCCATCGTTTGCAGCAAGGGCACCTGGTATAATATCTCTTGTAAGTTAGCCATGCTTGTTATGGTAGATTAGTCAGTGTTTCGGTTAATTGTATGCGGAGAACCTGACCTTTAATGATTTTGTCTCCTGCCGGAATAGACTGATTGAGTACTTTTCCACGGCCCTGGATGCGCACCATGAGTCCCCTGTTTTCTGCTACTTGAAGTGCATCTTTCAATCCCATACCTACCAGGGAAGGCATCTCATTTTCCGGTATTGCTTTTCCTCTCACCATACCATTACGTAAAGAGCCTTTCATATCTGCCCACTCCGTCCAGTTATCGGAAGAATCTACCAATACGATGGACATAGAGCGGGAAATCTGTTGCAAATCGTTTTTATTGCCAACCCATCTAACCGGTATCGAGTCAAGTGATTTAGTCATTACCAACTGGGATTGACTTTTACGCAGGAAAGTGGTGTAGAGTCTGTCAGCGATTTCTTTGAATACGGGGGCAGCAACTTCAGATCCATGGTATTTAGCTGCTCCCGGTTTGTTTTTGATCACTACTACACAGGTGTACCTGGGTTGATTGGCAGGAAAGAAACCTGCGAAAGATGCCTGATACATATTCAGGTTATATCCCTGATTGCCATTCGCCACCTGAGCGGTACCTGTTTTACCAGCAACTGCGTAAGGTGAATTCTTAAATACTGCTGCTGCGGTACCATTGGTACAAACACCTTGCAGACAGATGAGCAGTTGACGACGAGTTGACTCACTGCAGATGCTGGAACGCAGCACCACCGGAGATATTTGTCTGAGTACCTGACCTTCGTTGGTGATGGCACTCACGAGGTATGGTTTCAGCATGGTGCCGTTATTAGCGATGGCATTGTAGAGAGAAAGAGTTTGAATTGGAGTGATTTGGAGGTTATATCCAAATGCCATCCAGGCAAGTGTATTGGCATGCCACATTTTTTCTCCCGGGCGATGAATCACCGGCAAACGTTCTCCTGTCAGATCAATGCCCATCGGAGAATCCAGGTGCATTTTTTTCAACCAGTTGATGTATTGAGAAGGACGACTGCCATAATGTTGCCATACCATTTTGGCCATGCCTACATTAGAACTTTTCTCAAAAGTTTGTTGCACAGTTTCTTCCTGTATGCCATGTTCTTCAGCATCATACACTGTTTGTTTATTTAATTGCCACTTTCCACCTTCCACATTGATTATGTCCTGAAGAGAAACTTTTTTATCTTCCAGCAAAGCCAATAGGGTTGCGAGTTTGAAAGTAGATCCCGGTTCAGATGCAGTGATGGCATAGTTGAAATCTTCCCAATAGGTACCATCCTCCATCTTTCCCAAATTGGCCATTGCACGAATTTTACCGGTTTGTGTTTCCATCACGATGGCACAACCCTGCAAAGCTTCGTGCTTCACCATTGCATTCAGCAATGCCTTTTCAGTAACGCCTTGTATGAATACATCTAATGTGCTGATAATGTCTTTTCCGGTTTCAGGTTCCGCTATGAATTGTTCATCATCTACCGGAACTTTTACGCCACCTGCAATAAAACGAACCAATTGTTTCCCTGACTTACCTTGTAGAACAGAGTCATACGAATTTTCCAACCCCACTTGATTGCTGTCCCTTGCTAATCCAATGGTGCGCATGGCCAGCAAATCGAATGGATTGAGGCGGAAATTTTTCTGCATGGGAATAAATCCGGAGGTATATCTACCTAAGTTGACCAGGGGCAGTTTTCTGAACTGATCATATTCCCGGAAGGATATTTTCTTTTTCAACAGGAAGAAACCATCCTTATTTTGATAGGCTTGTTGCAGCATTACTTTGTAATCACCGGCACTCAGGTCTTTGAATAAATTGGAAAGTGCATCAGCGAGGGAGTCAATCTTTTCGCGGAACAACTGACCATTGTTGTTGCGCAGTGGAGTCAGTCTGGAATCCCAGTAGATATCAAAACGAGGAACACTGGTGCTGAGCATTTGACCGTCTTCTGTGAAGATAGTACCACGTTCTGCTTCAATTGATTCGATGCGCTGGTGGATGCTATCGCTGAGACTTCTCCAATAAGCACCTTGAACCTGTTGGATGTAAACTGCCTTTCCCATGATGGCAATGGCGATTACTACTACCAGCAGGAAGCTAAGATATACGCGCCATAATATGTCATTCTTTACATCCATTCGAGCGGTAGTAGTTTCAATTTTTTTTCGGTGTTGATAAACGATAGGGCAATTCATCATTCACCTTCAATTGAAGAGGGGTTGCTGCCTGTATCATTTGTTCTTCACCACTTTTGAACATGAGTTCACTTTTCAGTGTTTTATAGTTGAATTGCAATTCTGTTATTTCGGACTGGGTAAGGTTGATTTTACGAATCACCTGATCGGCATAATGACCATTAGCGATGTAGAGGATGGCGAGCAGGGATAGGAAAAGGAAAAAAGGCAATTGACGCAGCATCCACTCCTGGTCGAACCAGCCTTTCAGCGGATTCTTCAGTGGTGAGCGGTTGTTTTTTTCCATGGTGTTGCTGACTTATAGTTTTTGTGCCACTCTTAGTCTTGCGCTTCGGCTTCTGGGGTTGGCTGCCAGTTCTGCCTGCTGTGCCTGTATGGGTTTTTTATTCACCAGTTCAAACACTTTCTCCCTTACTTCAGGCAATAGGGGGTTCTGTGGGGTTTCCTCCACTTGTCCCTGCCGGAAGAAATGTTTTACTATCCGGTCTTCAATCGAGTGAAAAGTAATGATGGCTGCACGTCCGCCCGGTTTTACAACTTCGGGTATTTGTTGCAGCAAATCTTTCAACGCACCGGTTTCGTCATTTACTTCCATTCGCAAAGCCTGAAAAACCTGGGCCAGGTATTTATTGGGATTTCCTTTCACTGCCTGGTGGATCATCGACTTGAATTGTTCGATGGTATCTGTGGGGCAATGATTTCTTTGGTGCGTTATCAGCCGGGCCAACGTTTTAGAGTTGGTTACTTCGCCGTATTGTTCAAACATCCGGTGCAATTGCTTTTCATCGTATGTTTTTACAACTTGTGCTGCTGTGAGTGGTTGTCGCCTGTCCATGCGCATATCAAGAGGTCCATCCATCCGAATAGAAAATCCTCTTTCAGCAGTATCGAACTGGTGACTACTCACGCCCAGATCAGCCAGAATACCATCTACCTGAGTAACGCCCTGCAAGCGAAGAATCCTTTGCAGGTGACGAAAGTTATAAGGCAGAAATACGAAGCGCGCATCTGATGGTACATTGGCAGCTGCATCCGCATCCTGATCAAAGGCATATAGTTTTCCTTGTTGGTTCAGGCGTTGCAGGATACCGCGACTATGACCACCGCCACCCAGCGTAGCATCAACATAGATGCCTGAACGGTTGGTGATGAGTGCGTCGAGCGTTTCGTTCAGTAAGACAGGGAGGTGATAGGGGGAAGAAGCATCAGAAACTTGTTCGGTTGATTTCATCTGATTTTTTTTCGATTCAATCAACCTGGATTTTTCTGATCTGTTCCTTTCATCACTTCCTCTGCCAGTCGGCTGAAATCGTCCGCAGAGAAATCCTCAAAGAGCTGTTTGTACTTACCTGCATCCCAGATTTCGAAGCGATCCATGGCCGCTGCCAGCACAATGTCTTTGCCGAGACCGGCAAATTCCTTCAGGGAGGGTGGCAGTAAAAGACGGTTAGCGCTGTCCATCTCTACTTCCGTAGCTCCCCCCAAAAACTGGCGGCGAAATTGACGTACCTTGGGGTCGAAATCATTCAACTGGCTAATCCTGGCAATAATGAGTTCCCAACTTTTCAGCGGATACAACGTGAGACATTTTTCAAAGCCACGGCTGATGATGAAACGACCCTCCCCTTCCGGCAACTGCTTTTTCAGTCCCCCCGGAACGAGAAAACGGCCTTTCGCATCTACCGTTGCTTCGTATTCTCCGTGAAATCCGCTCATTTGTGAATAATTTATTTACCTGGTTACCACTTGTTGACACAAAATAACACTTTTTCCCACTTTCTACCCTAATTTGAAGGGGTTGTATTTATCCACGAAATATCAACTGGCTATAATCCAATATGGTAAAGGATTTCAGGCATTTATACCTGATTTTGAATGAAATACCATGTGAATTGACGTGGATAACCGGTGGATAAGCCTGAGTAGGATGTGAATGCGGGAAAAGGGTTTCAGAAAGGACTGAAATAAATAGTTTTTATCTAATTAATCGGTGTTTTTCGCAGAATTTTGACGCGAAAACACTGAATTCATGACGGAAAAGATGGTACAGCCCCGGGAAATAAAAATGGCCGATTACTGGTATGAACTGCCGGAAAACCGCATTGCTCAATACCCCCTGGCAGAAAGAGATGCCTCCCAATTGCTGATTTTCAAGGATGGAAACATTGAAAAGGCTTGTTACCGGGAATTAGCCGGTTACCTCCCCCCCAAGTCACTGCTCATCTTCAACAACACCAGGGTAGTACCCGCCCGATTGATCCTGCACAACCACCAGGGCCAGTCCATCGAAGTCTTCTGCCTGGAACCCGGTCCGGCCTACAGCGATGTCAGCACTGCACTCTTACAAACAGGCAGAGTTACCTGGCGCTGTATGGTAGGGGGCGCCAGGAAATGGAAAGAAGGGGAATTAACTGCTACAGTACAAGTGGCTACTACAACACTACAAATAACAGTCTCCAAGGTATCTGTTGAACAAGGCACTTTCCTGCTACAACTTAGCTGGCAACCTGCCCATCTTCCCTTTGCTGAAGTATTGTCGTTAGCAGGTCAAGTACCTCTGCCCCCTTATCTTAACAGAGACGCCTCGGAAGAAGACAAGGAAAGATACCAAACTATCTATGCACTGAGTCCGGGTTCGGTGGCAGCACCCACTGCCGGACTTCATTTCACGCCCGGACTGATGCGTTCTCTGGAAGAAAAATCAATTCCTTCGAGTTTCGTAACACTGCATGTAGGTGCCGGCACTTTCCTGCCTGTAAAATCAGAAACACCCGGTAATCATGTGATGCACAAAGAATATTTTGAAGTGACCAAAGCTTTTCTGGAAACGCTGCAGCAACAATTACCGCATCCCATTGTCACTGTGGGCACCACCTCCATGAGAACCCTGGAAAGTCTTTACCGGCTGGCGGTTCAGATACATCATCAACCCAACCAGCATCCGGAAAAATTGCACGTTGAACAATGGGAAGCTTATGAAAAAGACAGTCATTCTTTATCACCTGCCGAAGCGATTGCAACACTTTTGCACTACATGAAGGAACATCAGCTCGATCAATTGCTAGCAACCACCCAACTCCTGATTGCGCCGGGATATGTTTTCCGATTGACAGACGGACTTATCACTAATTTTCACCAACCGGGATCTACATTATTGCTATTGGTAGGTGCACTGGTGGGTGATGACTGGAGCAAGATTTATGACTACGCCCTGGACAATGATTTTCGCTTTCTCAGTTATGGTGATGGAAGTTTACTCTGGAAGAAAAAGTAATTGCACCAAATTAATCCTCTCTGGCTTCTTCAGAAAGATTCATTTCCACCATAAAGGTAGTTCCCCTACCCTGCGTACTATCCACCCTGATCTTACCCTGGTGGGCATCAATCACTGTTTTAACGTAGCTGAGTCCGAGTCCAAAACCCTTTACCTGATGGATATTGCCGGTATGTGCCCGGTAGAATTTTTCAAAAATATGACTGGCGGTTTCTCTTGACATACCGATACCACGATCGGCAATCTGAATAAATAATTGATGTTGATTGCTGGAAGTAACAATGGTGATATCGGGGGCGCCATCGGAGTATTTAATGGCATTGTCTATCAGGTTGGAAATCGCATTGGTGAAATGCACTTCATCTGCTTCAATTTTATCACGACTGGCATTGAGCAGGAGATTTATTTTTCCTTCCCTTTTTTGTAATTGCAAATCGTACTTATCAACTGTTTGTTGAATCAGGCGATGCACAGACAACTCTTTCTTGTTGAATTGAAACTCTTCCTTTTCCATCAGGGCTGCCTGCAGAATGGCTTCGACCTGCTTATTCATGCGCACATTTTCTTCTTTGATGATGCCCATGAAATACCTGGCTCTTTCCGGTTCTGCCTGCACTTTTTCATTGCGCAAGGCATCAACCGCCAGTGAAATGGTAGCCAAAGGTGTTTTGAATTCATGCGTCATGTTGTTGATAAAATCAGATTTGATCTCGCTGATTTTTTTCTGGTTCAACAATGCACGTATGGTCACATAAAATGCTGCCAGAATTACCAGCAAAAAAAGTATGGCGCCCGCCAACATCCATTTGATGGAAGAAAAAACAGAAGCGCCAAAATGAGGTGTCAATACTACCAAAGCTTCCGATCCTTCGGGGTCTATTTCAAATGTGCTCTGCGATCTGATGGCATAAACTCTTCGTTGGAAATTGACATCATCTCTGAATGCTCTTTCAAATCCATTGGAATACAATTCAGTTTCACCATTTGGCCTAAGAACAGCGATCTCAAATGGTATATTTTCCAGTTTTTGTGATTGGAGGGCATTGCGCAATTTTTGTTGAATCTGCGCCATAGAAAATTTATCTCCTACAACGCCCCGATAGTTGGGTAGAAAAAGATATTCTGACTTAAACGTACCCGATTCCTGTTGCCAGCGAAGTGCGGGTTGTTTGGATGCTGCCATCGCATCTCCCAGTTCATTCGCCACCTTTTGGCATGCCAAGTCAAATTTAGCAGCGAATTGCTCTCGGGTGATTTCCAATAGATTACGAAACCAGGAGACCTGCAATAGTATCAATCCCAACAATGACAGTGAAATCAGTATTGTTATGACAGGGAAGGTCTTTTTCATCCTTACAAATATAATTCTATGAAGTCGTGAATTGACACTTTGTATTGCATTTTTGCTTAATTTAACTGTATAATCGTGGGAATAATCCCCTTATGGCCAACATAGCAACTATACATCCGGGCAGTATTTTAATATCTGACCCCTTTCTGCAAGACCCTAATTTTGCCCGAACAGTTGTGCTTATCTGCGAACACCAGCCGGAAGGTAGCTTTGGATTAGTTGTCAATCAACCCCTTGATTTAAAGCTGAATGAATTGGTGCCGGCCGCTTCCGATATCCATTTACCGGTATACAACGGCGGACCAGTAGCAGCAGATACCTTACACTTTATTCATAAAAGACCTGATTTACTCGAAGAGTCCATTTTTCTTCAAAAGGGTATTGGATGGAGTGGCAATTTTTTCCAGATCATTCATTTGCTGCGTTCAGGCGATCTCGCCCCCTCGGAAATTCTTTTTTTCCTTGGCTATAGTGGCTGGGGTGAAGGTCAATTGGAATATGAACTTGAAGAAAAAACATGGATCACATCAGAAGCGACTACTCCCCTGCTCTTCCAGGTATCTCCGGGAAAACGCTGGCAGTATTCACTCAATCAATTGGGAGGTGACTATGCGCAAATGGCGAACTACCCCATCGATCCTCAATTGAATTAATGAACTCCCCGTCAAAAAAAAGTACTCCCATCACTACCAAGGATGGCAGGATGAAAGTACCTAGTACTCATTCATCTTCACTTCTACTCTTTCTCCTATTCAGATCAAGGTGTTCTGTTTTGCTTTTCCTCCCACCAAAGAATACCCACAACCAAGATTATTACTATTAAGTAGTATTTGCTCATGGGTAGCAAGGGGAAACCCATTACTCTTCCGGCCAGATACACTATCGGATATACAATGGCCAGCAATGCCAAAACAATCAAGACCCAACGAAAAAGTTTCATGCTATTGGTTTTTGTTGTGAATTCAATCAATACTTTTTTTAATCCTGGTATTCGTGGTAAAGGCAAGCCGAAAAATCGAGTACCATCACGCCGAGTCCTATCCAGCCGGCATATTTGGCAAGAAATCTACTCAGAGAAATCACAATCGACTGAACCCCTTGTCCTGCCAATTTTTTCAAGCCTGCTATACCTAAAACAGTGGCTGCTCCCAATCCTACTGCATCTTTTAGGCAATCCCATACCTCATACCCATCTAAAACCATAGGTACATTGGTGTCCCCTCCTACACTCATGGAAGCTATTCGTCCTACCCCACGAATATTCACCGATTGTTGCCTGATTTGTTCCCAACGCCTATCTTCACTAGTCATGCCTAATTGAATACCGGACTTAATGATCTGCATGATTTCTTCATCGGTATAGGTTCTCAATTCGGGTAGTTGTAAAAAAAGCTGCAGCAAATCATTGTCAATTTTGTTTTTTCTGATCAACCATTCATCGAGTGACAAACCATATTGTCGCAGATGATCGTCGAGTGATGTTTCATTGTCAGCAGCTTGTTGAAAAGCAGTTAGAAATGCCTTTCTATTTGACTGCCTGGCGGGCTCACGTAAATAATTAGTGAACTGGAAGAAGTCCCCTATAAATTGTCCCGAAAACTGAATAAAGCTTTCATTCAGGTACAACTTAGCAGCCATTTCATTGGGGGAATGGCGAACATAGGTATCCTGCTTTTTACAGGCGTAAAACAGAGCGATTGACATCATAACAGTAATGGCGATACATACATTTTTCATGTGGATTAGTTGTGTTTCTCCATACTTTACCATACGACAATGGAGTTCTTCGACTCGGGGCCCTGAGATTTCGATTCGAACACAACAAAGTAAATGAGCCATCAGCAGATGAAAAAGGTAGAAAACACCCTATTTTATTTCCTTTTTCACCCATAAAAAAACCCCTGTAGTACAGGGGCTTTAAAAATATGGTTGGAGATAAGTAGTTTATTCTTCGGTAGCACCTTCTACCAATACTGTTACCTTATTATTGATTACTTCCACAAAACCGGACTGAATAGTGAACTGCTCAGACTCTTTTTTGTCTTTGAGAATTTTCACTTTCCCCTTGCCCAGTGCACTTACCAGGGGAGCGTGCTTATCGAGAATCTCAAAAAGGCCATGCACTCCCGGCAGCATTACTCCGTAAACAGAGCCGCTGAAGATTTTTTTCTCGGGTGTAAGTATATCAAGTTGCATAACAGAATGGTTGGTCGTTGGAAAAATTATCCTTTAGCTGCTTCCATCAGTTTCTTGGCTTTTTCAATGGCATCTTCCAGTGTTCCTACCAGGTTGAAGGCAGCTTCGGGATACTCATCCACTTCTCCGTCCATGATTGCATTGAAAGCACGGATGGTATCATTGATATCAACGAATACGCCTTTCAAACCGGTGAACTGTTCAGCCACGTGGAAGGGTTGTGACAGGAAGCGCTGAACCTTACGGGCACGCTGTACAGTCATTTTATCTTCTTCACTCAATTCATCCATACCGAGGATGGCGATGATATCTTGTAATTCCTTGTAACGCTGCAGGATCAACTTCACGCGGTTAGCGCACTCATAGTGAGCTTCACCTACAATAGCAGGAGTCAAAATTCTTGAAGTGGAATCAAGTGGATCCACCGCAGGATAGATACCTAAGTCGGCAATTTTACGGCTCAATACAGTGGTTGCATCGAGGTGGGCAAAGGTGGTTGCCGGAGCGGGGTCAGTCAAGTCATCGGCAGGTACATAAACGGCCTGTACCGATGTGATAGAACCATTCTTAGTAGAAGTAATTCTTTCCTGCATCAGACCCATCTCAGTTGCGAGTGTGGGCTGGTAGCCTACGGCGGAAGGCATACGACCAAGCAGGGCAGATACCTCAGAACCGGCCTGTGTGAAACGGAAGATATTATCTACGAAGAACAGGATGTCTTTTCCTTTACCGGTGCCATCTCCGTCGCGGAAATATTCAGCGATGGTAAGACCACTCAGGGCCACACGGGCACGGGCTCCCGGAGGCTCATTCATTTGTCCGAATACAAAGGTTGCTTTGGATTCTTTCAGTTGTTCGAGATTCACTTTACTCAAATCCCATCCACCTTCTTCCATGCTGTGTTTGAATCCCTCGCCATATTGCATGATGCCTGCCTCGATCATTTCACGCAGCAGGTCATTACCTTCACGGGTACGTTCACCTACACCGGCAAATACATAAAGACCTCCATGGCATTTTGCGATGTTGGTAATCAATTCCTGGATCAATACTGTTTTACCTACACCCGCACCACCGAAGAGACCGATCTTACCACCTTTTGCATAAGGTTCAATAAGGTCAATTACTTTAATACCGGTAAAGAGCACTTCAGATGCTGTACTCAGGTTTTCGAAT
>JBJTJJ010000493.1:0-3672 GCA_046095445.1 Sediminibacterium sp. | reverse complement strand
AATGTAGGTATCGGACCTGATTTAGATTTTGAATTGCCTCAAGAAATTTCTTTCAAGAAAACTTTTGCTGTTAATGTGACAGGAACTACATTTTTCACCGAAAAAATGCTGCAGTTCTTGAAAGTTGGAGGTAAAATAATTAATATGTCTTCTAAAATGGGTTCACTTGATGTTTGCGAAAAAAGTGATTCAGTTGCATATAGAATGTCCAAGGCTGCACTCAATATGTACACCAAAATTTTAAGTAATAGACTTGAAGGCAAACAACTTGTTGCTTCTGTGCATCCAGGTTGGGTGAGAACTAATATTGCAAAGAGTAATATAGATGGACGATTATCACCTGAAGAATCTGCTCAAAAAATATTTCAATTTATCACAATTGATTTCAAAACGGGAACCTTTTGGAATGTAGAGACAGAAGCGGAGTGTAGATGGTAACAAGTACCTATAATCCTCCATCCATTTGCGTAACCTTTACTGCTACAAAACAAAAAAAAGTGTGAGTGTGAGACCGAGTGTGAAGTTAATCCTCACCCCCAATCTACACACTCACACTCCTAAAGTGGGCCCACCAGGGCATGATCCTGGGACCCCCTGATTATGAGTCAGGTGCTCTAACCAACTGAGCTATAGGCCCGGCCCGGCAGTCATCAACTACCGGCGAACAGCAAAAAAAACTAAAAGTGACTAATTTCCTCCCCACTATCCTTGCCTTATTTTCCTATTTTTATAGCACCCCATGACGCTGCAAAAAAAAATACTACTTCTTCCCTCCCTCTTCCTGCTGCTTGCGCTGCAGCAGCCCCTCACCGCCCAGGTTACACTCTTCAAAAAATCTGTACTAGACTCCCTACAGGAACGCAGGCTATACGGTGTCGGCGGACTCAGCTTTCTCTATAATAATGACGGTCAGGCAGAACTATTCGCCCTCACCGATGCCTCCTTCCTCTATGCTACCAAAAAACATACATTCGAATGGCTCTCCAGTCTAAACTATAACAGCACCGACCAGATCGCCTCCACCAACCGCTTCCACTCCATGCTGCGCGCAGGCTTGTTTCGCAATAACCACTATGACAACTCCAACCTCCTTAAGAAAAAACGTGTCTTCGCAGAACCCTTCGTATTCTTCCAGTGGGATGAAAAAAGAGGTATCTCCCAACGATGGCAACTGGGGGCTAATGCCGTTTATGCTTTCCGCTCCGATTCCGGTAACCTGAAATGGAACCTGGGCGCAGGACTTGTCTATGAACACGAGGACTGGCGCGTGTTCTCCCGCGAGAAACAAGCTATTTTCGACACCCTGCCCCCCGCTTTCAAAGAATTGGTGCGCACCATCCTCGGCCTCGACACGCGTGGACACCTCATCCGCGATAACTGGCGCATGAACTTCTATAGTAACCTCTGGTTCGAACACCGCTCGCTCTCCCTCAACTTGTTTCTCGGTTTGCAACAGCCCTTCCGTACCCCCTTCGAAGGCCTTCCCGATATACCCTTCTATCCCTACCCCAAGAAAAAATTCCCACGGGTAACCGCTGACCTTTCCTTTTCCTATCGCATCTCCCTCTACATATCACTCATCACCCGTTACTACATGCAACTCGATAAAGGTCAACTTACCCAATTCGTTCCCGATTATGTCTATACCTTTACCCAGGGTATTTCCGTTGCCTTTTAATCTACCGCTACCTGAACATGCCGCCCATCCGTAACATTATCTTCGATCTGGGGGGAATCTTCCTCAACCTCAATTATCAACTCACAGCCCAGGCCTTCCGCCGATTAGGCGTAACCAATTTCGACGAACTATTTACCCAGCACCACGCTAATCCACTCTTTGAACAACTCGAAACAGGTCAGTTGTGCAACGATCATTTTTTCCAATCCATCAGAGAGCTTACCGAACTTTCCCTGACCAACGAACAGATCACCGATGCCTGGAATGCCATGATGCTGGATATGCCCGCCGAGCGTATCAGCTGGCTGCAGTCGGTCGCAGAACAATATGAAGTGTATCTTTTTTCCAATACCAATGCGATACATTATGCCTGCTTTGAAAATATCTGCCAGCGTGATTTGGGCAATACCAACTTCAATGCACTCTTTCGCTTCGCCGGCTATTCCCACCAACTGGGATTCAGAAAACCCGCCGCCGATTCCTTCCGGCAACTGCTAGACAAACTACAATTGGCTGCCGCCGAAACTTTATTCATAGACGATACCCCGGGCAATATCAGCGGGGCACAAGCGGCAGGTCTGAACACACTCTTCCTGCCACCACCTCATCATGTGCTGGAACTAGACATCCACCACTGGAGCCATCATCAGGGCTTCACTTCCTCAAAATCAATGTAATCACCGGAGGACTTCTGGTCTGCTTGTCCGTTGCGCCGTTGGCGGAAGGCATCCTCTTGTTGTCGCGCAGCAGTCTGCTGCTGCTCAAAGGCACGCTGGCGATCCTGCATTTCCTGCACCTTTGATTTCATCTCCCGGGTGGCCTTGCCCACCGGCAATAACCACTCCGTTATGAACTTATAGGCAACATATATCAGGAAGCCATATAATATAAACTTGCTCATCGTTTTGCAAAGTTACCAAATACCCGCTCCCCCACCGCCTATCCGTGACCAGCGGAGCAAAAATGGCATCCAGTGGATTTTTTTGCATATTTCCCGCGGTTTTATTACCTTTGCGGAGCAAATAAGTGATGGAAGGGAACGGGGACGTTCCCTTCTTCTTTTATATATGGTCAACGAAATCAATAAGGAACTGGAAAAATTGGTGGCGGAAGTGCTGGAAAATGCACCCGAACACTTCCTCGTGTCCCTGTGGATCAAACCCACGAACAACGTCAAAGTGTTGCTCGATGGAGATAAAGGCATTACCATCGAACAATGTGTACGCTTTAATCGCCAGCTGGTAGCTAAGATCGACGCGGCAGAACTGTTCCCTCCGGGAGAATACTCGCTGGAAGTTTCTTCTCCGGGCGTAGATGAGCCCCTGCAACTATACAGACAATATGTAAAAAATATTGGCAGAACAGTTCAGGTTGTCCGCAAAGATCAGTCTGTCATCACCGGCGTGTTGCAGGAGGTGAATCCGGAAACCATTACCCTTGAAACTACGGAGGGCAAAGGAAAGAAAGCCGTAAAGGTGCCTGTTACCCTTCCGTTATCTGATATGCATACTATCACCGTACAAATACAATTTTAATAAAGCCCGAAAAAAATGAGCCATGGCAAGTATTAATCTGATTGAAGCCTTCCAGGAGTTCAAAGATGCTGAAAACATCGATCGTCCTACCATGATGAAAGTCGTGGAGGATGTATTCAAAACATTGCTGCGTAAAAAATATGGTAGCGATGAGAACTTCGACGTAATCGTAAACGCTGAAAAAGGTGACCTTGAAATCATCCGCCGCCGCATGATTGTGGAAGATGGGGAGGTGCTCGACCCGCTGGCAGAAGTTGCTTACTCCGATGCTACCAAAATAGAGCCCGACTTTGAAGTAGGGGAGGAATTATATGAGCAAATTGAAATGGAAGATTTCGGCCGTCGCGCCATCCTGGCCGCCAAGCAAACCCTCGCCAGCCGCATCAATGACCTCAAGAAAAATGTACTGATCAAGAAATACGGCGACCGCGTGGGTGATATCATCAGCGCAGAAGTTTA
>JBJTJJ010000492.1:0-1322 GCA_046095445.1 Sediminibacterium sp. | reverse complement strand
CATTTCACTGGGGGATTTGCCCGGTGCAGGAAATCTGGTGATTGCAGAGATTAAAGTTATTCATGTGGGTGAACAGGTGTTGAATGAAAAAAATAAAATAGACCCTGCGAAATTAGACCTGGTGGCCAGACTCGGAGATGATTGGTATGCAAGGGTAACACCGGAATCATTGTTTCAGGTTGAAAAGCCCAATACCCAACTGGGAATCGGATTTGACCAGCTGCCCGCTGCCATCAGAAATCATTCTTCTTTCTCAGGAAATGAAAAAGCGCAGTTGGCGAATGTATCAAAGCTTCCTGAAGGAATTTCCCCGGAATCATTGCTGGTGCTGTCGGATAGTATTATCTCTTCTGTAAAAGAAGCTTTACAAAAAAATGATACTGCGGGAGCTTGGGCGACTATTCAAACCGCAGTTTTGCATCAATGATGCGCAGACCATCTTCTATCAACTTGTTGTATTGCGGGAATTTTTCTTTTTGTTGCAAGAGATAATTCCTAACCTCTTCTGCCAGATTACTATAATCAGGGTCTTCTGCAACTAACTCCAGTATCTCCATGGATGCCAGCCAGTCTTCATTGAATGTATTGACCAGTTGCCGGCGAATTTCAATTAAATCTTTTTTCGACGAATGATTTTCGCGGATAGTGCGTATCTGTTGAAAAAGAGTATGATACTGCTTATCTGATTCAGTGTAGTTGGGTTGAGAAGTTAGATTAGACGAGACATATAATTGATCAACCAGGTGATTCTTATCTGCAACGCCATTGAAGACTGAAACTATTTTCTCTCCCACTGCCATATCATAATTTCCCCAGGCCGGATCGAAGTAAACTTTTCCATCTGCATCTTTTACTGTGCAATCTGTAAAAGTCAGCAGAATAATTTTCTCCTCTTTGCGCAATACTTGTTCCAACTTTCCTTGCACACATATACCGCTTTCAAAATTCAACTCAACCGTTTTTCCCGCAACAAGACCTTGTGCCAAACAAGTCGCGTCATCCCAATTTTCCAGCGGCAGAGTATGTCCCTTCAATTTTCCAACAGGAGAGCCAAAACCATCACGGTGATAGCTGGTATCATGTCCCGGTAATTGTACATCACTATGAGCAAGTTCTGTCGGACCTTGTGCCTGAATGTATTTCAATTGTCCGGAGCGATCTACATGTGCTGCAACAAAAATTCCGGAAACCTGAAGTCCGGAAGAATATACCGCCGTACAAATGTTTTTACATTCGATAGCTTTCGCCATACTTTCATATCCACCCACCCTGAAAGCCATGCGACGCTCGAATTGTTCTAATACATCAATCAGGTTTTGGAA
>JBJTJJ010000491.1:0-2655 GCA_046095445.1 Sediminibacterium sp. | reverse complement strand
GGATCAGTGTTGCCACTATCGCCAATGTCACAGCTTATCTTGTAAAGATCAACTGGACGGGAGGTCCGTTGGAGCCTGAAATTTGGAGTGCTGTTATGATTACCGTAGCCATTGTTTTATCACTATTCATGTTATTACGTTTTCGTATTGCCGGGTTCCCACTAACCATTGCGTGGGCTTTGTGGGGTATACGTGCTGCCCAAGGACCCCAATCCGAACTTTTGTGGAGAATCAGTTCTGTCGGTGTAATTTGTTTATTGGTTGTCGTATTCATTGAACGGATAGTCACTTATTTTTTTACATCCAATAATTTCAGGACGATTGGTTGGTGATAACTGTTGAACCGTTTTTTTTATTGGAGTTCTTTTGCAGTTAATCGCCATTTCAAATCATTGAAGTTGTTCAATGTTGTAAAAATATCGCCGAGGTAACAATATTCAACAACCAATACACTGACAAAATTTTTATTATATATTTGCTTAATTGAAAGCACAAATTCAATTCGCATGAAAAAAATATACTTATTACTGACTTTGTTGGTACCGGTAATTCTATCAGCCCAGCAAACAGACACATCTGAAGTATTTGATTACAGCAAATTTGGAGATGCGGAAGGGGTCAAAAGATTTTGTACCCAGAAAGTGTTAAATCAGACACCACAGCGTATCATTAGTGTAGGGTATGAATACCAGGGTGACTTCCACATGCCTGCAATACCGGTTTCTGCCATGTTACCGGCTATGCAAGATTTTCATGTTAACGGAGTAAACTCCTATCGATTCCAGTTAAACCTGCCCCTGGTTTCCAATACAAAGCTTATATGGCAACTGGGTGCCAATTATTGGAGCAGCAGATTCTTTGTAGAAAAACCGGGAACCAATTTATTTGCTAATGGCTTGAATAATACAGCTATGGTTAGCGCAGGAATCAATACAACCGTTTTTAAACCATTGAATGAGAAGAACTTTCTCATTTTCCAGGCGAGTTTAGATGGCAATGGTGTTTTCCCCCGCATCAGTGATGTAAACGGGAAGGCATTCACTGTCAGTGGCGCTGCTGTTTATGGGTGGAAGAAATCAGAGAAGAATATGATTGGTGTAGGTGTTGCCAGAACGTACCGGGCTGGTCAGGTCATTCACTTGCCTGTGTTATTTTGGAATAAAACCTTCAATGACCATTGGGGTATGGAATTGTTCATGCCAGCACGAGGCTATTTACGGTACAATGTATCTACTTCCAACATATTCCAATTGGGATATGAATTGGAAGGAAATCAATTCTGGATGGGTCTGGCGAATAGTCCCAACGGTACCGTGTTTATCCAGCGCAGTGAATTGAAACCAAGAATTATGTGGGATAAAAAACTGAGTGGTTTTGTGTGGTTGAATGCACAGGCAGGACTTCGTTACAATTGGAGATTTGATGTGATGAATCAATATGATGCCCGCAAAGACAACCTGCGTTATTTCTCAAGTAACCTGGGCAATCCGCTGTATTTCAGCATCAGTCTGAATTTTGTTTCGCCATAATTATATTACTACAAAAAATAGACCCAACTAAAAAGCCCTGAAATCAGGGCTTTTTAGTTGCTATTAATCAGTTTGTGTTGACTTTCTATTTAGCTACCTGTCTTGTCCATACATCAGTTCTGCCAATCAGAGAAACTCCTATATAGCCCCTAACCTCAATAGTATTGGGATTCTCCATTTTGATGGTGCAAGAGTAGGTATTCCCATTTTTTGGATCATAGATATTGCCATCGTCCCACACATTTTCACCTTTGTGAACGAACCCCCAAACATTAATCAGACCGAGAATAGGTCTCGAGCGAACAGATTCATCCGGATGATTCTTATCTACTTTGGGTTTACCTGTTTCCGGATCATTGGGCTCTTTCAACCAAACAATCTTACCCTGGTACTTTTCACCGTTTTTAAAGATACGCACCATAGCAGTTCCTTCACCTGTTTTCCAAACACCTACCACTGCATCTGGATTGTTAACAGGATGAATAAAGGAGGATGAAATAATAAATACTACCAGTGCGGTAATCGACATCAACATTTTTTTGACTGCAATAGACGGCTGTTGAAATGAGATTTTTTTTATCATAGAGTGGCTCGTTTTAGGTGACAAATGTAAATTATTTTAGGTATGAAAATAAAAATTTGGAACGCCTGTACAAGTACCTATCAACAAAAAGCCCCCCGATCGGGAGGCTTACTCTGTGGAGTCGAGGGGAGTCGAACCCCTGTCCAAACATCGCTACCATTGGCTTTCTACATGCTTATTTCACCATTTTTTGTCGGCGCTTCACCGGGAGTGAACCCACCTATGAAACACTTAGCTGTATGGTCTTTGAACACAGTCACAGCCTTCTGTATTCGCATTCGCTATTTTTTTGAGTCGGCGGCGGCACGCGGTCAGCGAACAACCAGTGCGGCGGCCCAAATGGTTACCCAATCACTGATTAGGCAGCCATGGCATACTGTGTATTGCCATTTGTAGTTCGGGTATTCAGATTAAAGTGCTAATTAGCCAACGCACTGCATGCTTGCACCAACAGTAACCTATGCTGTCGAAACCAGTACGACCCCGGTTCATTTTTGCTAACTCACAAAGGTACGAGCTTTTTTCTTCTCGAAAGAATTAAAT
>JBJTJJ010000490.1:0-1031 GCA_046095445.1 Sediminibacterium sp. | reverse complement strand
CCTCTATACCTCGGTGGCCAAAGCCGGGTGCTACCAATAGCCCGTCAAAATGGCTCAGCTTTTCAGCTACGTTCTCCTTGGTGATGAACTCACTGTGCACGTTCACCACTTCCACCTTCACTTCATTAACGGCGCCGGCATGTACAAAACTTTCCAGACTTGATTTGTAGGCGTCTTGTAATTCTATATATTTCCCGATTAATCCAACCGTTACTTTACTGCGGGGATATTTCAACTTATCCAGGAAACCAATCCATTTATTCAGGTCAGGTTCTTTGTACCCGGAGATTTGTAATTTTTTAAGACATATCAAATCCAGTTTTTCACGAAGCATGAGAAGCGGAACTTCATAGATGGTAGAAGCATCTATTGCTTCAATTACAGCTTCCTGTTTTACATTACAGAACAGTGCAATTTTTCTCTTGATATCATTGTTCAGAGGCTCCTCTGTTCTGCAGACAATGATATCCGGATGAACCCCTGTTTCAGACAACATTTTCACACTGTGCTGCGTTGGCTTGGTTTTTAGCTCCTTGGCAGCTTTCAGGTAGGGAATTAGGGTAAGATGAACGACCATTACATCCTGCTCAGGAAGTTCCCACTGTAACTGACGAACTGCTTCTATAAAGGGGAGACTCTCGATGTCACCAACAGTACCACCAATTTCAGTGAGTATGATATCATATTGATCTGACTCACCGAGTAAACGCATTCTTCGTTTGATCTCATCAGTAATATGTGGAACTACCTGCACTGTTTTTCCCAAAAAATCGCCTGCCCTTTCCTTATTAATAACAGTTTGATAGATTCTTCCGGTAGTAACGTTGTTCGCCTGGCTAGTATAAATGCCCAGGAAACGTTCATAGTGTCCAAGGTCCAGGTCTGTTTCTGCGCCGTCTTCGGTTACATAACACTCACCATGTTCATATGGATTCAGGGTTCCCGGATCAATGTTGATGTAAGGGTCAAATTTCTGAATGGTAACAGAAAAACCCCTTGCCTGAAGCAACATCCCTAAAGAAGCGGAGATG
>JBJTJJ010000489.1:0-7677 GCA_046095445.1 Sediminibacterium sp. | reverse complement strand
CTGGATATACTGTTCTCCTGTGACAACAGCTAGCACTTCTCCCTTTACAACCCGCATCCCCGGCAATAATTTAGTTGACTGCAGGTATCCACCCAGTGGCACACTAACGCTCAACATTTCTTGTGGGGGAACATCAATTTTTCCTTTCACCCTGATTACCGCTGACATTACTTTATTGGTTATTTTGCATACCAAGAGGTTGGCTTTGGCAAATTGAGCTGAAGTCATTTTTACTATATTTTCTTCAGCAGGAATTGACTCAGCTTCAGATCCTGATTTTTTGTCCTGACAGGCAAAAAGTGTGACGGACAAGCTAATTATATAGAGGGTTTGATATAAAGTCTTTTTCATAAAAGTTATTTTCTGTGTTATTGAGACAACAAATAATTCAATTGTATTACTGAAAGGTTGGTAGCACGCCATGTTTCCAAATATTGACTTCGGGTGGTGATACTTTGGTTAATGAGTTGCACCCATTGCAAATAGTTGATTTGTCCTGCCGTCAATTGTTTTCCAGCCGTCATGGTGACCAATTCAGCTGTAGGCAATCCTTCCGTTTCATAATACCGCAATGCTCGGGTTTGCTGCAGGTACTGTCGGTAAACAGACTCATATTGGTTTTTAAAAACTTGCAATTCCGCCTGATAATTACCTGTTGCAATTTGTCGGGAAAAACGGGTAGCGTCAATCAGGTTTTTTTGGCCTTTAGAGAAAACCGGAATACCTACTCCGAACTGAACAGCCCCGAATCGGGTAGAACCATCGTATAATTTATCATCAGCACCAATACCCCGAATGGTGGTATTATTGTAATTCAAAGATAGGTTCGGCAGTAATTTACTTTTTTCCAATGCATAACTGGCGTCAGCCATTTCTTGTTGCTGGCGCATAGATTGCAATAGAGGATGGCGAGAAAAAGTTGCCGTATCGGCTATAGAGGGAAGAGAAGACAAGGTAGCTTTTCCCAGATCGAGTGGCTGGGTCGGAAAAGGGGAATTCAATAATAATTGGAATTGAAGTAAAGCTATGTCCTGATCAGCAATAAGTTGAGATAATTGTAATCTTATCTGACCTGTTTGATTTTGAGCACTTGCTTTCTCCAGCATGTCTGATTCTCCGGATTGAACTCTTTCGGCAGACTTTCGGAGGAAGGTATCGTATAAACTATCCGCATATTGTAATAAGTCCTTTTTCTTTCTTAGATAAAGCAATTGGTAGTAAGCCACCGCCACATCTCTTTTGAGCATGCTTTCTCTTACTGCTACCCGCAGAACACTCTGCTTCCATTCCTCTCTTAGCAGATCCTTTTGGCGGGCATATACTGTAGGGAATTGCATACTCTGACCAATAGATAACCGATTATCGGTATAGGCACTGTTGAATCTTCCAACTTCTGCTGAAAGTTGTATAGGAGGAAGTTGAACTGCAGTTTCAATCAACTTTTGCTGGTACACTGACTTAAGTTGGTCATTTTTTATCAGGGCATTGTTTCGAAGGGCAGTATCGGTGGCTGCCTGTAGTGAAATAGATTGCTGTGCCTGCAGAGATGAAGCCGCTAAAAAAGATGTTAACAATAGGAAAAATGAAATGATAGTCATGGATGGCCCTACATTTTTGGGAGAGCGTGGTTGATTAAATATCATATATAGAATAGGTAAAACAAAAAGGGTCAATAATGTTGCCAGGAGGAGACCGCCTATCACTACAGTCGCCAGTGGTCTTTGTACTTCGGCTCCGGATCCCTGACTAATGGCCATTGGTAAAAAGCCCAATGATGCCACCAGTGCGGTGATGAGTACCGGACGTAACCGCACGCTAGTTCCTCGTAAAATCAGTTCTTTGATATCGCTGATACCTTCTTTTTTCAAATGGTTGAATTCAGCAATCAGAACAATTCCATTCAAAACAGCAACCCCAAACAGAGCAATAAAACCAACCCCGGCACTGATACTGAAGGGCATTCCTCTGATGAAGAGAAAAAATATTCCGCCGATTGCTGAAAGGGGAATGGCAGAATAAATCAAAAGAGCTTGTTGCAAGGAACCAAAAGTAAGGTAGAGTAGAATAAAAATTAAGAGCAGGGCTACCGGTACGGCTATTAACAAACGACTTTTGGCTGCTTCCAGGTTTTCAAAAGCGCCGCCATAGGTGATATAATATCCCGGTGGGAGTTTTACTTTTTTCCCTACTAATTGCTGCAGCTCACCAACTATGCTTTGCACATCGCGATTTCTTACGTTAAATCCGACCACAATTCTTCGTTTGGCATCTTCGCGCTGAATCTGGTTAGGACCATCCCTTAGCTCTATATTAGCTAACAAATACAAGGGCACTTGGGAGCCAGAAGGGGTGGCCACTAACAACTGACGAATGTCTTGTACATTCTTTTTTTGGTCTGCACCAAGCCGAACGACGACATCGAATCTTTTCTCTCCCTCATACAATTGTCCGGAGGATTGTCCTGCAAAGGATGCATTGATGATATGGTTGACATCTGCGATATTCAGGTGGTATTGTGCGATAGCATCCCTGTTGTATTGAATAATAACCTGGGGCATACCGGAAACCTGTTCAACATAAATATCTTGGGCGCCAGCAATATTCCTGATGAGTGAAGACAATTCAGCAGCATGAGAAGCAAGTGAGTCCAGATCTTCTCCAAATATTTTACATACCACATCCTGTCTGGCTCCGGTCATTAATTCATTGAAACGCATTTGAACAGGATACTGGAAACCGGTGGTGATTCCCGGCACTTCCTGTAATGCAGCACTCATTTTATCACTCAGCTCATTAAAGGTCTTCGCGGAAGTCCATTCCTTTTTGGGACGAAGTATTATCATAAGATCGCTGGCATCCATGGGCATGGGATCAGTAGGAACTTCTCCGCTTCCTATTTTGGTAACCACTTTTTCAACTTCGGGAAATCGTTGTAACAGCAAACCAGCGGATTGTTGAGTGGATTGAATAGAGGTGGTTAGACTACTACCGGTTAAAACGCGGGTATCCACAGCAAAATCGCCTTCTTCCAATGCGGGAATGAATTCTGCACCAAGCCGGGTTAACAATAATAAAGAGGAAGCAAATAGAACAAGTGCGGTTGCTATGACGATTTTTGGGTATGTCAATAGCCGATGTAGTGCTTGTTGGTATTTCGTTTCCAGGAAGGACAATAATCGTTCTGACCAACCGGTTTGCTGCTGTGTTCGTCGGCTAAGAAAAAAAGCACTCATCATGGGCACCCAGGTCAGGGAAAGTAAGAATGCGCCCAATAAAGCGAAGGTAACTGTTTGTGCCATGGGCCGGAACATCTTACCTTCTATTCCCTGTAAAGTAAAAATCGGAAGGTATACCACGAGAATTATGATCTGACCAAAAACGGCACTATTCATCATTTTTCCCGCAGAATGAATCACTTGTTGATTCATATCTTCTCTGGATAAGCGATTGAATTGACCTTTGGCATGTAATCCTGCCATAACAGCTTCTACAATTATGACCGCTCCATCAACGATAAGTCCGAAATCAAGTGCACCGAGACTCATGAGGTTACCACTTACACCCCACCAATTCATCATGATGATAGCAAAAAGCAGCGACAATGGAATAATGGAAGCCACAAGTATTCCTGCACGAAGATTACCGAGAAAAATGACCAGTATAAAAAGAACAATCAAAGCTCCTTCCATCAAATTCGTCTTAACAGTATTGATGGCATTACCCACCATTTTTGATCGGTCCAGAAAAGGTTCGATGATGACTCCTTCCGGCAGATTTTTTTGTATTTGTTGCACCCTTTCTTTTACACGTCGGATTACCTCATTGCTATTAGCCCCTTTCAGCATCATGACTACAGCTCCGGCAACTTCCCCTTGATCATTGTAACACAGGGCGCCATATCGGGTGGCGAATCCAGTCTCTACTGTTGCAACATCTCTTACAAGCAGAGGAGAAACTGAAGTGGACTTCTTTATAATAATATTCTCTATCTCATCGGGAGCAGTGAGGAGTCCCTCGGTTCGTATAAAAACAACAGATGGACCTTTTTCAATGTAAGCACCACATTTATTATGTTTATTTTTTTCAAGTGCTGTTAATACATCAGTAATCGTTATCCCAAATGATTGGAGTCGGGCGGGGTCGATGCGTACGGTATATTGTTTCACCTTTCCACCGAAACTGCTCACTTCAGCAACACCGGGCACGCCCAGTAATTGACGACGAACAATCCAATCTTGTACAGTACGAAGTTTGGTTTCATCCCAGGCATGTTCGTATCCTTTTTTAGGTCGCAATACATATTGGTAGATTTCTCCGAGTCCGGTACTGATGGGGCCGAGGCGGGGTACGCCCATCTGTTCCGGGATGATGCTTTTTACGTCCAATAATCTTTCTGCAACCTGTTGCCTGGCCCAGAAAAGATCGGTAGCATCGTCGAATACGATGGTAACAAGTGATAGGCCAAAGCGGGAGAAACTTCTAATCTCTTTTATCCCGGCAATGTTGCTATTGGCTTGTTCAATAGGGAAGGTGATCAGTCGTTCTATATCAGTAGCACCAAAAGAGGGCGCAACTGTGATTACCTGAACCTGGTTATTGGTGATATCCGGCACGGCATCAATAGGAAGTCGGGATACTTCATAACTTCCATAACCAATCAATCCCAAAACGAAAAGTCCAATGATTAATGGGTTACGGACTGAGAATCGAATGATGGCATTCAACATAGATAGTATAATTGTGCAACCGAATCCGGGAACCGGAAACAGTGCAGAGAATTAAAAATAAAGTTAAGGAAAGGAATTGTCAGACAATTATCCGGGGAGGCTGCCAGATAGAATGTTCAGCCAATGAACAGGGTTTGTCAAATGCAGAAATACGGGAAGGCAATTCAATACTTTTTTGCGGACAGGCAACTGAGCAGGAAAGGGGCATACGGTCGGCTGTAAGCGGAAAGAAGGAGAAAACATCACCGGTACTTTTAAAGGGCAACTTCATATCCCGATCGTAATCCTGATCGAACGGACTGCCGTGCATATAGTGCATATCCAGGAAATCAACCAGGGAGAGTCCTTGGTTTTCCTGTTGGTGTTCCGCATAGTGTTGAAAAATTACGGGAATCTTGAATAATTGCTTGGCTTCAGTGGTAGCAAAGAAGTAGACCAGCAAACAGAGTATGGCAATCAATTTTTTCAACCCTTGAAGTTACGAATATTCTTTGAATCTGGTTGACATCTATTCTCTTTCCAGTTCTTTGATCATTTCTTTGATTTTGATCAGGTATTTACTATAAAAATAGCGAAGGTACCTACGCATCAAAAAGTAGAACAGTAATTCAGAAAATAGGAATACACCAAAAATAAGCAGGTTTTCCTTACGTGATAGACCAGTAAAAAAATCAACTATATCGCCCAAACCGGATTCATTGTTGGAATCAACTGCAAGGTAGAGACCCAGGGTATAGCCAAGAGGTACTGACAATATGATAAGGATAATATTTATCTGACAATAACGGGTAATAAGGTGATGAATGCGTTGGAGGTTTTCACGAATACTTGAGGTCTGCTTTTCAAACCAGTATGTTTGTGCAATCAAATAAATGAGTACAGGGATGGTGGCAATGATGAGAAAAAATACGAACCAAACCAGGCTTAATTGGAGCAATTTTGGAAAACGATAGCCAAAGTAAATAGCAAGGGGGATATTCAGGAAAATGCCTACGATGGTTTCCATCCAAAGACTTCTACGGATCTTCTGAACGATACTGGCTGACTGTTTACCGATTAAACCCTTGATATCTTCAGTTGGCTGCCAGTTGCTATCATCTTCCAACTGCCGGTTCATCTGCTGTTTCAGGTTGTCTAGTTCCATAACGACTTTATTGATTTGAAGATGCTTGGGTCAATGATTGTAATTTTATTTTTATCCTACTCATTTTAACGGCAACATGGTTGGGAGTGATGCCTATCATTTGGCCGATGTCATCGTAGGGATAATCTTCCAGGTACAGCAAAACAATAGCTTTATCCAGGTCTGAAAGTGAGGCTATGGCCTTGTACATCAGTTCTAGTTGTTCTTCCCTCGGATCGATTTCTGAAGCAGGTGCTACCACTTCCTCGTTCAATACCGGCAGGGACGTTTTTTTCTGTTCTTTCCTAAAAAAAGTGATCGCTGTATTCAAAGACACCCGATATAGCCAGGTGGAAAATTGCGCATCACCACGAAAACGGGGAAAGGAGCGCCATGCCTGCAAAGCTATTTCCTGGTAGAGGTCATTGCGGTCTTCTGAGGTATGCGCATAAATGCGACATACTTTTTTGATGATACGCTGGTGCGCTTCCAACAATTGGATGAATTCAGATTCCCGATGCATGAAGACCTTTCAGTTCTGTATTTACATTAATAGTTAGTAACCAAAAATAGTGGATTATTACAGGCACAAAAAAACCCCTTGTAAAAACAAGGGGTCTTTAACCAAAAACCACGCTGCAAAAAAACTATTGTGTAGGCGGTATTTTACTGAATTACAATTCGGTTAGTAACCGGCTGTACAGCTTCTTTTTTTGGCAGTACAATCTGAAGTAATCCATTTTCATACTTGGCCTGGATGCCGTTGGCATCAATTTGTTCGTCGAGGGTAAAGCTTCTTTTAAAACTATTAAAAGTGAATTCCCTCCGGATAGTCTTACTATCTTTTTCTGTTTTTTCCTCTTTCTTCTCGTAACGAATGGTCAACAGACCCTGCTCAACCTGAATTTGAAAATCTTCTTTCTTCCTTCCTGGCACATTGAGTGCAATGTGAAAGGCATCAGTTGACTCGGTAATATTGGCTGCAGGTGTGGCTGTTAACATCTGCTCTTCTCTTCCCCAATTAGTAGGAAAATTGAAAAACCACTCATCCAGCAGACTGCCGGGAAAAACGGGATTGCGTTTGATGATTGACATACTGTTATTTTTTTGGTGAATAATCGATTTGTGGTAAGAATTACAAAGCATGTACCAATAGCTAATTGCAACCACTGGTGATTATTAATGTCATGAGCAAGTAGATTAATATGTCATAATGGCGGTACAAAATAAACTTAAGTGCCATTGTGTCTGTTTTTGGTTACTGCATAATTCTTACGAAATGAGTATCTTTGCACCTCTAAACATCAATATATGTACCCAGCAGAAATAGTGATACCCATGAAGGCGGAACTGACAGACAACGGTTTCGATGAAATGACCAATAGGGAAGAGGTAGAATCTACTTTACAAAAATCAGGCACCACCCTGGTTGTTATTAATTCCGTATGTGGTTGTGCAGCAGGCACTTGTCGCCCGGGAGTTTTGATGGCAGTAAAAAATGCCTCCAAAAGACCCGATCACCTGACCACAGCATTTGCAGGCTTTGACACAGAAGCTGTTAATGCAGTTCGCAGCCATTTGCTGCCTTATCCTCCTTCCTCCCCGGCCATAGCCCTATTCAAAGACGGGCAACTGGTGAATATGGTGGAAAGACATCAGATTGAGGGTCGTCCCGCCCAGGTCATTGCCCAGCACCTGATCGGTGTTTTTAATGAACATTGCAATTAATTTTTTTGTACATTTGAAAATGGATGGATTATTAAGTTAAAGCCCCGCTTCCGCGGGGCTTTCTCATTGCAATACCACTCATCAAAAGCCATCTTTAGT
>JBJTJJ010000488.1:0-1483 GCA_046095445.1 Sediminibacterium sp. | reverse complement strand
TCTCTGGGCGTATCGATGCTCATTAGTTGGTATTTCATGAAACGCAAATGGTTCTGATATGGCATTGTTCAATGTTCGGGTATATGGAATTTTACTGGATGCAGAGCAAGGGCTTTTGGTCAGTGATGAATTCATTCGCGGCCAATATATCACTAAACTACCGGGGGGCGGACTCGAAATTGGAGAAGGAACCAGAGACTGTCTGCAACGGGAATTTTTGGAAGAGACGGGCCTTTCGGTGAAAGTGGGAGAACATATTTATACAACTGACTTCTATCAACTCTCGGCCTTCAATCACAAAGACCAGATTATTTCCATCTATTATAGGGTTCACCATGAAGGTCCGGTTCAGCTCGAAGTAAAGGAACAACCCTTTGATTTTGCCCCCCATCAAATTGCTGCTGTATCTGGGGAATCAGAAGTATTCAGGTGGATTCCGCAGGAAATAATACATCCTGATTGTATGACCCTTCCGATTGATAAGGTGGTAATGGATATTATCCGGCAGCAGGTGCGTTGATGAAATCTTCTTCTTCCTTCCCCATTGCTGCCTGCTTCATTTTTCTTGCGACGTCTTTTCCGAGATAATTTTCTATACGTGCTTCCATGAAATAGATCAAGTGGGTTAGTAAAATAGCCATGGTGAATTTATAGGCATAATTCACCAGACAAATCGCCAATACCAATTGCCAGCTCCAGTTATTGCCAATTTTAAATGCGATGAATAGCACAACAAAGCTATCCACCAATTGACTTACAGTCGTTGATCCGGTAGCCCTCAACCATATCCATTTATCTCCCGTAGCTCTTTTGATGCGATGAAAGACGAAAACATCTACCAATTGACTCACTAGAAAAGCAGTGAGACTTCCCAGAATGATCCACATGCCCTGCCCGAATATTCCCGAGAAGGCCAATTGCATATTGTTAATACCGGCATCTGTTTTCGAGCTGATCCAAAAATCTGCAGGAGGAATATTCATGGCACCATAAAACATAACAAAAGCATAGGTAATCAATACGACAGCAGTATAGCTGATGCGACGAACTGCTTTCGGCTCATAATATTCATTGACAATATCTGTGATGATGAATTCCAGGGGCCAGAGCAATACCCCACAGGTCAGGTTAAAAGATAGTCCCGTTTGTCCGAACAACTGAAAGTTGGATGGATTCCAACCGAAAAGTTTTTCCAAAGAAAAAATCTTACCTCCAATACATTCAGCAATGAGCGCATTCGCCACAAAAAAAGCACAGATGGAAATGAATAGTTTGGTCGGTTTATCCTGCAAAATCGAACGAATCATATCAGACGGGTTATGAATAAAAGTTGAATTGCGAGTAGTATCAAATATACTGCATAATACCTGCCCAACAAGATAGGAGGATGATGATGACGGTGAATCAAAGCCACCAGGAAGACCAATCCATTAACGACCGGTGCCAGTACCCATCCGGAAATAACCAGTGTTCCAATTAAGTC
>JBJTJJ010000487.1:0-1289 GCA_046095445.1 Sediminibacterium sp. | reverse complement strand
CGTTATTTCAATAGTGAATTAAAAATCAGTGACCCCAATATCGACCTGACAAGTTCGATGGAAATTGATTTTACAGGAAAATTACCCCGGATCAATGCAGTAGGTGATCTTATTCATTCTGACCTACAAGCCCTACATTTTACCAATCGACCCTTGCAGGTTACCGGATTACTTGACCTTAACTTTACCGGCTCTAACATTGACAATTTCACCGGGTCTGCTAAATTTTTAAATGCAGCTTTAAAAGACGACCAGGTAAAACTGCAATTCGACTCTCTTAACCTACAAGCGAGTAATGCTGACTCTATCAAGCTGATACATCTTAGCAGCAATGAATTTGATGGAACAGTGCTTGGGAAGTTCACCATACTGGATCTACCTTCAGGGATCCTGAGTTTTTTGGCTAACTATTATCCCGCCTATATAAAGCCACCTAAAACGGTTCCGCAGAATCAGCAATTCAGTTTTGTACTGAATACTAGGAATAATTTTGAGCCCTATATACAATTATTGCTTCCCGGCAGCGGGGGATTCAACAATGTGGTCGTTTCAGGTTCTGTAGATACCCGTATGAAGAAAATCCGAATGGATGCACGTGTTCCATACGGCATTATCAATGGTATCAGTTTCTCGGGATTTGACCTTTTCGGTAATGGGAATAAAGATACGCTGACAGCACTCGCTTCTATCAATAGCATCCAATTAAACGACAGTATACATTTACCTAATACCAAATTAAAAATTACTTCCCACAATGACCATAGCGTGGTCGCACTAAGAACCAGTGCTGACATAACCCTCAATGATGCCGATATTCAGGCAGATGTTTACACGCTTACCGATGGTGTAAGAGTCAAATTTCGCCCGAGTTCATTTGTGTTGAATGAAAAAAAATGGAATATTGAAAAAGATGGAAACTTCTCTATTCGCAACAAAGAAGTCTTTGCTCAGAATATTCGTTTTACCCAGGGATTTCAGGAGATATCTATTCAGACAGATGAGAAAGACGGCCATACCAATAATCTGGCTGTTCAACTTAACAATGTAATCCTGGGTGACCTCAGCTCCCTGTTTTTTCAAGATCCACGCATTGAAGGAATCACGAGTGGGAATATCTACCTGAATGATTTCTTTCAGCGATTTCATGCCGATGCGCAGTTGACTGCTGAGCAATTTCGATTGAATGATGATTCTGTAGGACAAGTAAATATCAGCGCATCTTATGACCAGTTGAGTGGCAAAATTCCTTTCTCAGTTAGTTCGCCCAATCCGGACTATCGTTTTACTGC
>JBJTJJ010000486.1:0-6856 GCA_046095445.1 Sediminibacterium sp. | reverse complement strand
TAATAAAGTGAGGTGGGAAATCCATAAGTTGAATCGTAGAGCACAGATTTTCTGAAAGGATTTCTGGCATCGCTATCCTTGATAAAACGGAAAAACTCAGGCATGGTTTTTAAAATAACATAGCTTTTAGCCCGGTCATAGGGTATACCATTGACAGAAAAAATAGTGTCAGCTTTCACCTGAATCCTGTGAGGTCCGATGGTTTCGGGTGAACAATAACAATTGATGCGCAGCAGAAATTCATAGGAACGTATGTTGGCTTTTTTCCAAACTTGCTCGGGCGATTTTTGTTCGCTGTTGGCTACCGGGGGCTTACAACTAAATACCGGGAGCAGACACAAGCCAATGACAGCGGGTATCGAGAACTTTAAATAAGTACCCGGGTTAATCAATTTCATATTCAAGTTTCATAGTGATAGTTGCGGTTTTCTTTTTAGAGCTCGTATTGAATGAGCCGCCCCAGGAATAATCTTCATTCGAGTTTTGTGCTACGATTTGGAAAATACCCTGGTTGGCATTTTTCAGAGAGCCCACTTTACCACCCGCGTTTTGAGCAATTTTTTGTGCCCGGGTATACGCATCTTTGGTCGCTTCCGCAATCATTTCAATCTTTAGCTGACCTAACTGAGTATAGTAGTATTCAGGTTTTTCGGAGTAAAATTCAACACCAGAGTTAATCAGCTCACTCACCTGACGGGAAATATTTTCAATTTTATCTACTTCATTGGATTCAATCTGTACATTCTGTTTTAAACTGTACCCCTCAAACACTGATTTGATCTTCCTCCCATTGGCATCATAGACTTCATCAAAGAGCTTGCTGATCTCAACGGATGAAAAAATAATATTCTCTGCTTTAATGCCTTTTGATTGCAGGTAGCGACGAATACTTTCCCGGTCTTTGTCCAAACTGGCATACGCCTCTTTCAAGCTCATGTTCTTTTGCGTGAAGGAGCCACTCCATACAATCAGGTCTGACACAAAATCTTTCCTCCCCAATCCGGTAACACTAATGGTCTTCGATGTTTTGTTGCGATTGATGAAGGCATTTGATAAGATCATGGCTGTAAGCAAAATCGCAAGGGAAATAATAATGGTATGGAGGTATTGTTTCATCGGATGACTTTGTTATAAAGTTAGATTATTTTGTAACAAGATGAAGTAGGGGGCATTTTTCCATAAGTTGATTGGCAGCAGCACTAGTTCACCGATAAGGGACAACGACTTTTTGACTTCACAGGATTCTTTATCTTTAACAGGTTATTCCCAACACATGAAACAAATCTTTTTTTTAGCGCTATTAGTATCTGCTTGCTTTCCTTCCCGCGCACAGGAAAAAACAACGCTCATCACAAGCGTAAAGGTCATTGATGGAACCGGTATTCCCGCGTATGCGGCATCCGTTCGAATCAAGGGCAATCGCATACAGGAAGTGGGTAATCTGAAACCCCTTCCAGGCGAAACGGTAATTGACGGACAAGGCAAAGTGTTATGTCCGGGCTTCATCGATGCACATAGTCATCATTTTTCATCGTTGCGTAAGTTTCCCGAAGCCACGGCCACCAACAACCAGGGCATTACTACTATTGTAATTGGCCAGGACGGCAATAGTTATTCGATGGATACTCTCCGCAAATGGATGCAGCAAAATCGGGTAGCAGTCAACGTAGCAAGTTATACAGGCCATACAACGCTGCGTGAAAAGGTATTGGGAGAATCGCAATTGTTACGCGCAGCGGGGATCACCGAAATCAATGCCATGCAGCAATTGCTGGCGGAAGAAATGAGGAAAGGGTCTTTGGGACTTTCCTCCGGACTGGAATATGAACCTGCTTTCTATTCTTCACAGGAAGAAGTGATGCAGCTGGCCAGGACTGCTGCTGCCTTTAATGGCAGATATATGAGCCATATCCGCAGCGAAGATGTTAACCTCAGTTCAGCATTAGACGAAATCATTCAGATCGGCAGAGAGACCGGGATGCCCGTACAAATTTCCCACATCAAAATAGCTAAAAGATCAGATTGGAATTCTTCTGCTGCTGTCATTGCCCGCTTACAGCAGGCAAGACAAGAAGGAATCAATATCACAGCAGATGTATATCCTTACACGTTTTGGAATTCTACCCTCAAAGTTTTATTTCCTTCTCGCAATTATTCCAGTCTGGAAGATGCAACACTCGCAGTAACTCAACTATGTGATCCCACGGGCTCTGTACTTGTCAATTATGCGCCAGTACCCAGCTATAAAGGGAAGACTTTATCAGCTATTGCTGCAGAAAGAAAAGAAACAGCCGCACAGACATTGGTGCGACTGATTGCTATGGCTGATTCTTTTCGGCGTGCCCGACCTGATTACGAGGGTTCAGTAGAAACCATCATGGGTAAATCAATGACTGAAGATGACATCAGGAATTTCATTGTCTGGCCACATGCAGTGATCTGTTCGGATGGCGGAAATGGCGGACATCCCCGTGGGTATGGTGCATTTACAAGAGTGCTATCACAATATGTTCGGCAAGAACCTTTGTTGCCCCTGGCGACAGCCATACATAAGATGACCGGACTCACGGCGGAGTTCCTGGGAATAAAGGAAAGGGGTGTGATAGCACCGGGTTATATTGCCGATCTGGTTTTGTTACAACCCGATAAAGTCAGAGATCTCGCCGATATACAGAACAGCAAAGCTCTTTCAGAAGGAATTGATAAAGTCTGGATTTCCGGACAAATCACCTGGCAACAACAACAACCTACCGGCAATCGCCCCGGCGTTTTAGTAACAGCAGCAATACCCCGATAAAAAATGAATGAGTCATTATTACTTACCAATGGACTATTCCTGCGGGCAGATGCAAAGACTGCACATGGTCTGGTACGTGGTTCCGAAAGATTCTCCATCACCGGAGTAGTCGATCATGCAGCTACCGCAGGAAAAGATGCCGGAGAGTTGCTGGATGGTCAGCATCGGAACATTCCCGTATTCGCTTCTCTGCATGATGCATTACAGCAAAAACCCGGTGTTCGGTTTCTCATCATCGGTGTTGCAACGGTGGGAGGGAAGCTTCCACCCGACATGCTGATACAAATAAGAGAAGCCATCCATGCGGGACTTTCCATCGTCAATGGCTTGCATGAGTTTCTCACCGACAAATCTGATTTGGTTGCATTGGCGGTGGAAAAGGGAGTTACGCTGACGGATGTGCGCAAGCCCAAACCTCGAGCCGAACTACATTTCTGGACAGGTGAAATTTTTAAAGTCACATCACCCATTGTGGCAGTCCTGGGAATGGACTGTGCCATGGGCAAGCGAACAACGGCCAGATTGCTGACGCAGGCGATTCGGCGAGCAGGGAAAAAAGCGGAGATGATTTATACCGGACAAACAGGCTGGCTGCAAGGAGGGAAGTATGGATTTATATTTGATTCCACCGTCAATGATTTTGTATCGGGAGAATTGGAGCACGCCATAGTTACTTGTTGGAAAGAAGCATCACCTGATATTATTTTCCTGGAAGGACAATCTGCACTGCGAAATCCAAGTGGACCCTGCGGATCTGAATTGCTGATTTCCGGGAATGCCAAAAAAGTGGTTTTGCTTTGTTCGCCGGTTAGAAAATATTTCGATGATGATGCGCACTGGGGAGAGATTCCTTCAGTGGAAACTGAAATGGCCATCATCCGATTGTTGGGTTCTGAAGTTATCGCCCTTGCCCTACATACTGCCGGCTGTTCTGATGCGGAAGCCCAACAATGGAAGCAGGAATATGAAAACAAGTATTCGCTTCCTGTTTTATTGCCGGTACAGGAAGGGGTAGACGAATTGGTGCCAGCTCTACTGGCAATGATGTAAACACTGAGTCATGAAAATTATCAGCATACGCAGTTCCATTCGGTCAGTACCACTCAAAAAGCCCTACACCATCGCGTACAGTACTTTCTCTGCTGTTGACTTGGTGCTGTTGGAAATTGAATTGGCGAATGGCATCATCGGTTATGGCTCGGCTAGTCCGGCAGAAGAGGTGGTGGGAGAAACGCCCCGACAAACAGCATTGCATTTAGCATCTGATGTGATTCAGCAATTGGTTGGGCGAGATATAAGGCACTTTCAACAGTTGATCTATGAAGTGCGACAGCAATTTCCGAATTATCCCGGAACACAGGCAGCCATAGATATTGCCTTGCATGATGCTTTTGGTAAGTTTCTTGGAATACCCGTGGTAGAATTGTATGGACAAAAAATTAAAGCATTACTCACTTCAGTTACTATTGGAATTAAAGATGTGGCAGCTACGCTGGCGGAAGCGGAAGAGTACCAGCGAAAGGGTTTTCGGGTATTGAAGGTAAAGACAGGGATAGAGTTGGAAGAAGATATTGAGCGTATCACTAAGTTATACGAAAGATTTGGTCGCTCTATGATTCTGCGTGTGGATGCGAATCAGGGGTATACGCTTGCTCAGTTGCAGCGATTCCTGGAAGCGACACAATCTTTTGGCATAGAGCTGGTAGAACAACCATTGCCGGTGGGGGCTGAGCAAGAGTTACTACAACTGGATACTTTTTGGCGGGGAAGAATGGCCGGTGATGAATCCATCAAGGATCCGGCTGCTGCCTTGCGTTGGGCTGCAGGCGATCAGCCATTTGGTATTTACAACATTAAGTTGATGAAATGCGGCGGATTGAGTGGGGCATTTTCTATTGCTCAAATAGCTGCTGCTGCCGGCATTCATCTATTCTGGGGTTGCAATGATGAAAGCACCATCAGCATTACCGCCGCGCTACATGCTGCCTATGCGAATGAAAATACCCGTTACCTGGATCTGGATGGGAACTTTGATTTGCAGGAAGATCTCATGGCAGGCGGTTTTAGACTCGAAGATGGATATATGTATATTGGAAGTGGTGCCGGACTGGGTTTAATTCCTTTCCCATAGGATATAGATGACGTATCTTTTGAAATGAATCAGGATGTACAACCATCCTATTGGATGAACCTGTTTACCTTTGCAGCAGTCCTGTCAAAGAAATGTCTTCCCCTACTTCATATCACGAAAGAAATTACCCTACTTATTTTAATGGGAAAAAGTTATGGGTAGTTTCCCGCCATGAGAAACATCTATACATAGCACCACCTTTAGTGGCAGCTACCGGATTGGAAGTTGAACCATTCACTGAAATTGACACCGATTTACTGGGTACATTCAGCGGAGAAGTTGAACGAACAATGGCACCATTGGACTGTGCCCGGGAAAAATGCCGGCTGGCTGCTGCCTATTTTAGTGATGGATATTTATTGGCTTCCGAAGGATCATTTGGCCCCCACCCTGCATTTGGATTATTGTCAGCCGGAGAAGAATGGCTTGTATTCTATGACATCGCTGAAAAAAAAGAAATTATAGTAAGAGCCGTAACGCTTGATACATGTTTTAGGGGAGAGAAAATTACAGACGAAGCAACTTGTCTTTCATTTTTAGAGCAGGTCGGATTTCCGCTCCAAAAAGTCATTGTAAAATCTTCGCAGCATCAACCGGCTAGAATTATCAAGCATCTGGAACATACAGCTGATGTGATTCATGCGATGCAGGAAATCACAGAGCAATATGGAGATTGTTTCATTGAAACGGATATGCGTGCGATGAACAATCCTACTCGCCAAAGACATTTATTACAGCTGGGCACCAAGCTGGCCCAGAAACTATGTAGCGTTTGTGATCAGTGTGGATGGTATGGATTTTCTGTTGCCAGGGTAGAACGTGGATTGCCTTGCAGCTGGTGTGGAACCCCCACTGAAGGAGTTTTGTATGAGGTGAGTTCCTGTAGCCAGTGTGGTTTTGAAAAAGAAAATTATTTTCCAAGGGGGAAGCAACAAGAAGACCCACAATTTTGTAATCAATGCAACCCCTGAGCTGATCATGGATTTATCATATTATATTCAACTACTGCGCAATGATGATGTCGTTGTTGTTCCAACCGAAACCGTGTATGGATTGGCTGCATCAATACGATCCGACACAGCACTGCAGAAGATATTTGATATCAAACAAAGGCCACTTAGCAATCCATTGATTGTGCATTTGGCCGATCCGGCAGATGTAAAGTTGTATGCAAGTTCAGTACCGGAGGAAGTTTGGTTGCTCGCCGAAAAATTTTGTCCGGGTCCGATTAGTTTTGTGCTTCCTGCCGTAGGCAATATTTCACCCTTGATCAGAGGAGGTCAACCAACCGTAGCACTCCGTGTTCCCAATCATCCACTCACCCTGCAATTGATTAGAGAATTGGGTGCTCCATTGGCTGCTCCGAGCGCGAATAGATATATGGGACTCAGTGCAACGAGTGCGGCGATGGTAGAACTGGCGATGCCGGAATTGAAAGGTAAAATAATAGATGGCGGAAGATGCAGTGCCGGACTAGAGTCAACAATCATTGGATTTGAGGAGGGGGAACCGGTTATGTATCGACTGGGATGCATCACCGGGGGGCAAATAGAAGATGTGTTAGGAAGAAAGATAAGATATGCAGGGAATGAAAGTAGCGAACAGCCAAAGGCGCCTGGAATGCAGTTACGACATTATGCGCCTCAATCGCCGATGATAGTTACCAGTCGAATGATGGATACACTTGATAAGTTTCAATCTGCGAGGGTGGCGGTATTGGGTTTTAGGAATCCAATCAACCACCCGGCTGTTATAGCCCAGGAGCTGTTGTCACCCGAAGGGAATCTGGAAGAAGCGGCACACCGATTGTACTATCTTCTAGACCAGCTAGACCGGGTCAAGCCGGATGTAATAGTGGCTGAATGGTTGCCGGAAGATGAAGTAGGTCAGGCCATCAATGATAAATTAAGGCGTGGTGCAGAATCAGT
>JBJTJJ010000485.1:0-4322 GCA_046095445.1 Sediminibacterium sp. | reverse complement strand
TCCCAAAGCCGGTCGAAGGAGAGAAATTTCTCTTGTTCCCGCAGGGAGCTATGAAAAATTCTTTCTACCGGATCATATACTTTACAGAAGGAATGCGGTAAGGCAGAGCCAGCGATGAGTGTCGTATATTCCTCTCCTGCGATAAATTGCTCAGCTATAATTCCGTCGGCAGCCAGGTTCCAGCCGCGGTAACCCTCGAACATACGACGGATTTGTTCTTCTGCTTCTTGGGGGGTATTCACTACATTTTTTATGCCTACTCCCATACTACCGCCTGATATAGCCGGTTTTAGAATAAGAGGTGATCCGAGTTGATCAAATAGTTCTTCTGCATTGGTATCAGCGCTGCGAATGATTTTCCAGGGGGGTGTGGGAACACCTGCTTTTTCGAAAGCTTCTTTCATAGGAATCTTCGAAGTGGTTACCTGATAAAAATACTCGTCTGCTCCTGTATAAATACATTGGTTATTGTGTAGCCACCTCAAAATGGAAATTCCCGGGGTGCCATTGATTTCATCGCCATCACAGAGATTCAGAAATAAAGGAAACTCACCTGCCGATGCTGCTTGCTGAAGAATATCTGAGAGGATGGCTGTATAGTTGTCAAGGGTGATGGGTTGCCATTGCCAGTTCAGTTGCAGTTCTTTGAAAACGCGGGTATATTCTTCGATGCTTTGGGAGAAATCGTAATAGTAGTCGATGTTTTGGTCATTACTTTCCAGTGAGGGGGCCAATACCCAGATCTTCCATTTGAGTCCGGTATGAGGTAATGGTAGCAAATCAGCAAGCGAGCTCATGAAGCAGAAGAAGATTGTTGGCTGAGTTGGTGTTGAATGAAATCAGTCAGCCGATAATTTTTTAAAACGGAGGCAGACAGAAAGGCAGCACCGCTTATAGTTCCCAGACAACGATGTGAGTTACAATTACAGGAAAAGGGTTGCTGCATTTTCCATTCTGTGGAGGGATAAAAAAAGGTCAATTCATCTCCGGGCTCAATATTTTGTAATGCTATGTATTCAAGCCGTGTAGTGTCGAAGAAAGTATTAGGGGAACAACTATGATTGGCGTATTGTAAAAATGTGGGGGAAAGGGTGATGTGTGTAGATACTTCTGTTTGCACTGTCAGGTAGGTAGGCTTTTTTAAAATAGCTCCGGCTTTGAAAAAGGAGATTACCTGTTGGGGTTTGAATGATCGGCTGGCATGCAGGGAGTATTCACCTGTTTGATTGTCTTGCCATACTTCTGCCATTTCATTGGATTCAATGATTTGATACGGCAGGGCTTTTACCCGGTTTGTTTTCATGAGTTGAATTCAATAGGTTATTATAAAATTCATATAAATATGTACAGTTAAGTATAAATACGGGCAAATAATACTCCACAATTCTGCTATACTTTTTCACATTTAATAGAATTGGATATAGGCTGCTTATAAAGGTTTAAATCAATTAGGTATAAATATTACATAACCCGAACCCTTATCATCTCTAATTTTTCTCTCCAATAGGTGTTTTTACGGATAAAAATTGGGTGTTTTAACGGTGTAAAAAGCTGAAACTGAACTTTAATTTAGTCCCCGTAAACACAATAAATACCTAATTTAAAATGAGCAGCTATGCAAAAAGTACCTATTCGAATCGTGATGGCAGATGACCATGCGGTTTTTCGTGCAGGATTGAGGTCTTTTCTAGGCAAATTTTCAGACTTTAAAGTAGTCGGTGAAGCGAACAATGGAGATGAGCTGGTAGATCTGGTGCATAGTCTGGCACCCGATGTAGTGATCACCGACATCGATATGCCCCGGAGAAATGGTATCGATGCAGCTATGGCCATCAGCAGGAGTAACCCTTCCAGCCGGATATTAATTCTTTCAGTGCATGCCACAGAACAACATATCTCCAATATGGTCGATGCGGGGGCCCTGGGTTATGTGCTAAAAAGCTCGGATGCGGAAGAAATCATCGAAGCCATACATACCCTTTACCAGCACAAGCCCTATTTCTGTAAGGTTACCACTGAGAAGTTAACCGATATTATTACCAGGCAAATCAAAGGTGGCAGTAAAGATCCTGTTCAACTATCGTTGCGGGAAAAGCAGATCATCCAGTTGATTTGTGCGGAGTATACGAGTAAGGCCATTGCCTATACCCTTCACCTGAGTAAAAGAACCGTTGAAGGTCACCGAACACGTATCATGGATAAGATAGGAGCAAAAAGTGTGGCCGGTATCATCACTTATGCCATAGAAAATGGCATTTACACCAGTAGCATCAGTGATTGATGCTATCAGTATATCAATAACCCCACTCCTGCAACGTTTGCAAATTGAGGCGGCAGGTTTCCAGAGGTTGTATTTGTTGGTAGGACTCCTGCTCTATGATGATATGCCTGGTGCCATTAGCAGTGCAAAATGCCAGGATGTCTTTTACCGGAACCACTCCTTTACCCAATAAGGTACTTTCAAAGGCATGTCCCATTTCTCCCTTACCGGCTGCAGCTATTTCATCTTTGATGTGGAGTGACTGGAATCTGCCGGGATATTTTTTTATCACTGCAAATGCTTCGGTTCCCGTTCCATGCATATTGCCGGTATCCAGTTGCTGTATTACCAGTTCGGGATCAGTATTTTCCAATATCGCTTCATAGAGTGTTCCATTGCCCATCTTCTCTGTAAATTCAAAATCGTGGTTGTGGTAACCAAATTTCATATTCCATTTTTGGCACAATCGACCACAGGCATTGAATACATCCATGTATCTTTTTAAATCATCTGCTGTTTTCCTCATGGAATTGTCGAGCCAGGGGCTTATCACATATTCCTGTCCTACCAACGCAGCATCTTCTACCGTATATTTCCAGCTATCTGTGAAATCCTTCTTCACACTATCCCAATGCTCTTTCCCCATCACTGTATGTCCGCTCCGCATTTCCAGTCCGAGATCTTGCAAGAGTTTTTTAAAATCAACCGGGGTATAGCCATAGAATTTTCGATTGACATAATTCGCATGTTCTACATATCGATATCCCATACCAGCAAGCTTTTTCAGGGTACCTGCTGGATCGGCCTTCATATCGGCACGAACTGAATAAAGCTGAATTCCAACCAGTGCACGGTTGCCTAGTTGTGCCCGAAGAAAGCGCAGGGGTAATAATGTACCCGCACTCAGGAGTGCTGTTTGGCGAATGAAATCTCTGCGTGTGCAATTCATAAAATAATTTATTGAATGTATGGATTTGTGTGAGTTAAAGATACAGTAAACAGTTATTTCTGTTGCATATCTGTCATCATTCGAAAAAAGTCAGGTACCAGTGCCGGGGTTCTGGACTTGTATTCTTCAAATTCAGGATGGTTTTTGTATTTTCTTTCCAACATGGGTACACCTGAAACTTTCGCCAGTAGCCAGGTAATGGTGACCGGACCTATCCAGCCCAGCCAGCCCAACTCCAAAGGTCCGGCGATGATTCCTATGCCCCACCACATGAGAATTTCTCCGAAATAATTCGGGTGCCTGGAATATTTCCACAATCCTGTTTGTAGTATCTGTCCCTTTTGTCGGTGGGTCATGAACTTTTTTAATTGAGCATCGGCGGTTGACTGGAAATAAAATCCAATGAGCCACACTAGTATGCCACCCCACATCCATACGTTCCCGTTTGCCACTTGATTGATGGCAGTAATTTGTATTGGTAAACTGATCAGCCACATGAAGAAGCCTTGCAACAGAAAAACTTGTAAGTAAGTTCTCCAGATAAAATGCTTGCCCCATGCTTCTCTCCAGGCGCGGTAGCGAAAATCTTCTTCTTTGTTTTTATTCCTCAGGAAGAGGTGAATGCTTAATCTTCCACCCCAAATGATGGTCAGCAGATAACTTGCTACAGCAGTGGGAGTAAGTGTATAGTTCAAGAACAGTAAAACTACAATCATTACAAAGCCGGCGCCCCAGCACACATCAGCAATATCATTTCTTTTGAATAATAGTGCGCCAATAAAAATAACGGACTGGAAAAGGAAGATCCAGCAGGCAGTTTGGAGGCATACCTGCTCAAGCATCAGACAACTAATTTTTTAACTATCCAGTAGCCGGCTGCTGCCACTGTGCCGGTTAATATGCTGCCCCAGATAATATCGATAAAGACAATGGTTAGAGGCCAGTTTTTAAGGGTTGCCAGATTGGTCAGATCGTAAGTGGCATATGTAAAAAAGCCAAACAGCGCACCATACAAAACAGCATGACTTAAACTGTTTTTCTCAGAAGCCGGTAGAATAGCAAAAATGAAAATACCAATGATAAATAATGCATAAAAAATAAATGCAGCTGTCC